>NZ_JAPZQM010000143.1:0-1056 GCF_027530565.1 Microcystis sp. LE19-10.1B
TAAATCCTTATCTGGCAAAAGATTTAACTGATTAGCTCGCTCTAGATCAAAAACAATTGACAAAAATCGTCCAATGTCTTTCTCTATAAGGGTTCCATCTCTTATAACCCCCGTCCATTACATAACACAAACCGAAGAACCCTTTTTTGTTGTTTCATTAATTCTTTTAAATCTTCTACTGACTCAACAATATCAATTTTGGGTACGACTGGCATCGCTAATTTATCCACTTAATCATCTTTTCTATAAGTATGCCATAGTTTTTGAAATTTGGTATAAGTAGCTAGGCAGAATTAAACTTAAAACAGTGAGTTTCGTATCCTCCTTTTTGAGCGCGAGCTTCGCTCCCTTGTTTAACAGCGATCGCTAAATCGTACTCATCGGGAAAAATTTGACCTGCCAGTTCGTGAGTTTTCAATTGATGCCATTCAGTTTCAATAAGATTCATTTCAGAGGAGTATTTGGGCAGTTGAAAGAAAAATAATCCTTGCTGCTGCCACTTATCCCAATAATCTCTGACTTGCTTACTTGTATGAATGGGATGATTATCTTGAACGATGACGGTAATCTCCCCCGTCTTTTCAAAATGTTGGGCAGCAAGTTGGGCTTGCCATTCGAGAAGCTTAATATAAGTGTCCCCGTATAGAGAGCCTAATTTCAATCCATAGTCAAAACTCACTCCCACCGAGTAAAGTCCCAGAATATTTAATCTTTTTCCTCGTCTTTTAGTCTGTTCTAAGACTTTCTGCTCTCCAAGACGAGCATAAGTGTAGCTGACGGGACTCCAAAGAGAAAAACCTGATTCATCCAAAAATTTTAGACGGATTTCTCCGGCACTATGCGCCCAGAACAACCAGTCTAAATCGGCTTTTTTAGCTAATTTAACTTGAGGATCAGCACAATTGGGTTGTTTATATATTGGGTTCTTCGTTACTTGGTATGGTTCGATAGGGGGGCATAAATCGACTAAATCCTTATCTGGCAAGAGACTTAATTGATTAGTTCGCTCTAGAGCAAAAACAATTGACAAAAATCGCTAAATGCCTTTCTCTATAA
>NZ_JAPZQM010000580.1:0-4236 GCF_027530565.1 Microcystis sp. LE19-10.1B
TGAAATGGGGCGAAAGTCTGTGGACTCTGTGTAAGACAGTACATGGTTTTTTAACTGTGGTATGCGACGGTGGTGGAAGCAGAAACTTAAATCGTGAGGTTTAGGAATCGCCGCACTTTTAGGGCGGCGAGGATGTCAAGAACTAAACGTTACTGATTGCACTAATCCCCCTTGAGTTTACGCCATAGTGACCGCCTCCCACTGCGATCGCCATTTCCTTCCCTGTGATCAACTTTGACGCTTACGTTTGAAACTCACACCAATGGCGATCGCCTGTCAGAGCCGATGAGTTGATGACTGGTGAATGGGGGAACTCGATTTAAGAATCCCCCCCATTAATTTAGACAAAGAAACTATTGACCGCAATAGTACCGAGCGCCGGTAAAGTACCCGTTAACCCAGTCAGATTAATCACCAAATCATTAGCACTTTGGAAACCCGCCGTACCGTCGTTGATAATTAGGTAAGTAGAAGAACTATTGTCCCGCACTAAAACAGCACTGTTAATTCCGAGAGCTTGATTTCCGGCTGTTGCGCCATTAGCATCGGTAAAGACGTTAGTAACAATGGTGTTAATATTGGTCGTGGTGCTATCTGCGGCCCGGGTAAAAGCGACAGGGGCATTAATGGCCCCACCAGCTTGACTAAGCAGGTCAATCTTATCATCACCAATGGCAAAATCCGTAACTCGGTCTAGGGCTGCTGCGGTGGACTGACCAAACTGGAAGATGAAGATGTCTGTCCCCGTCCCACCGGTTAAAGTATCGATTCCAGCAGCACCATTGAGGGTATCGTTACCTTCATTACCCGTTAAGATGTTATTACCACTATTACCTGTCAGAATGTTATTGAGGTTGTTGCCTGTACCATTGAGGTTAGCGGTTCCCGTAAGAGTGAGATTCTCCACGTTATCGGTTAGGGTGTAGGAAATGGAAGCTTGCACGGTATCAGTTCCCTCATTGAGGTTTTCTGTAACTATATCCCCCGTATTATCTACGGTGTAAGTATCATTTCCCAGACCACCAATCATTGTATCTGCACCAGCTTTTCCATCAAGGCTATCATTACCAGCTAAACCTGTCAGGATGTTATTACCACTATTACCTGTCAGAATGTTATTGAGGTTATTTCCTGTACCATTGAGGTTAGCGGTTCCCGTAAGAGTAAGATTTTCAACGTTATCGGTTAGGGTGTAGGAAATGGCAGCTTGCACGGTATCGGTTCCCTGGTTGAGAGCTTCAATGACCAAATCCCCGGCGTTATTTACCGTATAAATATCATTTCCGGCTAATCCAGTCAAGGCATCTGCTCCAGAGGTTCCCGCAAGGGTGTCGGGGCCAGAAGTACCGATAAAGTCATCATTATTGATGGTTCCCGTGGCAGTAGCGGTGGTAATAGTAGCGCCGTTGGTGGCATTGGAGAGGGTGACGGTAAAGTTTTCATTCGGTTCTACCGTTGTATCTCCCTGAACGTCAACAGTAATCACTTTTGAGGTTTCCCCCGTCGCAAAACTTACTACCCCACTGGGTAACACTCCCCCAACAAAATCAGTGGCATTAGCAGGATTGCTGCCGCTGCCGGTAACTGCCCAGTTGACGTTATTGCTTCCCGTGGTATTAACCGCACGAGTGACGGTGAAGGTGAAGGCTTTACTGCCACTGTTGCCCTCGGTTTGACTGGCACTGGTGGCGGCAATAGCGAGGGTGGGGATTGCTACATCATCATTTTGAATGGTTCCCGTGGCAGTAGCGGTGGTAATAGTAGCACCGTTGGTGGCATTGGAGAGGGTGACAGTAAAGGTTTCGTTCAGTTCTACCGTTGTATCTCCCTGAACGTTAACAGTAATTACTTTTGAGGTTTCCCCCGCTGCAAAACTCACGGTTCCTGATGGTAACACTCCTCCGACAAAATCAGTGGCATTGGCGGGATTGCTGCCGCTGCCGGTAACTGCCCAGTTGACGTTATTGCTTCCGGTGGTGTTATCCGCACGAGTGACGGTGAAAGTAAAGGCTTTACTGCCACTGTTGCCCTCGGTTTGACTGGCACTGGTGGCGGCAATGGCGAGGGTGGGAACTGTGGGACCACCCACATTTAAGGCCCACAATTCCTGACCGTTAACGCCGTCATAGGCCTGGAAGAACAGGGTGTTGCCCACCGCCGTTAGAGAGAAGGGGTAGGAGCCATAGGAACCGGGACGGATGTCGCCCACCAGAACCGTACCGGCCGCCGTGCCGTCACTCTGCCACAATTCCTCACCGTTCACGCCGTCATAGGCACTGAAGAACAGGGTGCTGCCCACTACTCTCAGGTTTTGGGGGTTGGAGCTAGAGGCACCGGGGCGGATATCTTTGACCAAAACCGTGCCGGCTGCCGTGCCGTCGCTTTTCCACAATTCAGTACCGTTCACGCTGTCAAAGGCCTGGAAGAACAGGGTGTTGCCCACCACCGTTAGAAGGATGGGGTAGGAGCCAAACGAACCGGGGCGGATGTCTTTGACCAGAACCGTGCCGGCCGCCGTGCCGTCGCTCTTCCACAATTCCCGACCGTTCACGCCGTCCCCGGCAGTGAAGAACAGGGTGTTGCCCACCGCCGTTAGATAGTAGGGGCTGGAGCCCCCCGAACCGAGGCGGATGTCTTTGACCAAAACCGTACCCGCCGCCGTGCCGTCGCTTTTCCACAATTCAGTACCGTTCACGCCGTCAAAGGCCTGGAAGAACAGGGTGTTGCCCACCGCCGTTAGATTGCGGGGGTCGGAGGAGGAGAGATAGGAACCGGGGTTGATATCTTTGACCAAAACTGTACCGGCCGTCGTGCCGTCGCTTTTCCACAATTCATAACCGTTCACGCCGTCATTGGCCCGGAAGAAGAGGGTGTTGCCCACTGCCGTTAGATAGCGGGGGGAGTTGAAGTAGGCGACCAGAACTGTACCGGCCGCCGTGCCGTCGCTCTTCCACAACCCCCGACCGTTCTCGCCGTCATAGGCCTGGAAGAACAGGGTGTTGCCCACCGCCGTTAGATAGGGGGAGAAGTCACCGAAGCTGATGTCGGCGACCAAAACCGTACCGGAGGCCGTGCCGTCGCTTTTCCACAATTCAATATCGTTGCCGTCATAGGCCTGGAAGAACAGGGTGTTGCCCACCGCCGTTAGAAAGCCGGGGTAGGAGCCAACGGAACCGGGGTTGATATCTTTAACTAAAAAAGGAGTTGACATGATTTTTTCCTGAATAAAGGGTGAAAATTAAACAGTTAAGTAGTCGTGCAAAATAAATTTCCTAGTGAAGATAGGCAAGGAGCAAGGGGGGGGTTAGATTTGTGTCATTAATTTTGCTTAGGTACTTAAGCTGGCAA
Organism: Microcystis sp. LE19-10.1B; assembly: GCF_027530565.1. Lineage (NCBI taxonomy): Bacteria > Bacillati > Cyanobacteriota > Cyanophyceae > Chroococcales > Microcystaceae > Microcystis > Microcystis sp. LE19-10.1B. The sequence continues at coordinate 3,349 of NZ_JAPZQM010000580.1, forward strand.
AGAAGGGTATATCTGGCTGAAAAACCCCAGATGTCTGCAACTCCGACAAATCTAAGGTTTCAACAGTGGTAAAAAAGCGGATATTTGTTCGATTCCGTCTTGATTGGCAGAGAGAATAACGGTGGCGACTTCTGGAATTACCCCAGCTTGGAGACTTTGATAATCGCTAACACCAGCATCGAGGAAAACTACGGACTGGTTGAGATTGGTTTGGCGAGACATAATACAAGGGTTCCTGGTGAGTGGTGTAGGGTGGGCATTGCCCACAAGCTGCTTTAATATTATTTATTCAGCCGAGTCAGCCTGTTTTCCGCAACCGCAGCCAGTCTAGGTTAGGCTTGAAGACTGTCAAACCATCAATTAATCGTTTCTACCATCTTGAGAGCGTTTTTTTCTACCGTCAATAGAATATAAAATATGCTTATTTTTTTTTTTTTTTTTTTCATCAGGTTTATTCATGAATCAGAGAAAATCAAATTAAATTCGGTGCGGTTAAACGCTGATTTCTCACACTATCCACCTGATTAGCTTGAACAAAGCCATCAGATTGAGCAAAATTGCACAAAACATCGTCAACAGCAGGAAAGCTCGGCAACAGGGTAGAAGTCATGACACTGACCGCAAAAGATTAATGCGACTATTTTGTGCAAAGAATCGCCAATTTTTCAAGGGGGATATAACAAAAATTTACAGAAAACGGGTTTCTTAAAGGAGAAACCCGTTTTCTAAATAGGTTCTCAAAGAAACCCGTTTTCTAGATATTGATTTTTGCCAAAGACTGCTTAAATTCTGCGAGAGAATTAGCGGTAGCTGCTAATTTAACAATCTCTTGTAATGTAGATAGTACCGAAACTTTATTCAGGTATTGTTCCACATCTAAAGGAACTT
>NZ_JAPZQM010000231.1:0-1230 GCF_027530565.1 Microcystis sp. LE19-10.1B
TTTTCTGAAAACCCTTGACAAATGGCGAGACTTGCTTTAGACTTTATGTATAATGGGAATCCGTGCGCCCATATATATAGGGTTTTTGAGGGAAGATAAGAGAGAAAAAAATAGACTCAAAAATCGGGATGGGTAGGAATAAGGATAAAGGTATGAACACGGAAAATTTCTCTCCCCGACAAGCATTAAACAAAGCATTCCTGAGTAGGGATAATTCATGAATTATCCCTACGGAATTATCCCTACGGAATTATCCCTACGGAATTATCCCTACGATAGGAATTGTTGTTACAGTGATTATAAATCCTTTCTACCGAAGCTTTGCCAAAACTGAACTTCCTCCTGACTAGGTTTGACTTGCTGATTTTCGATATCTTGATGCCATTTTAAAGGATTATTAACAATATATTCTCTAATTTTCGTTAAGGAAACCTCATCACGGATAATATGTTCATAATAATTCTTTTGCCAAACCGATTGACCTTGAGTACTCTGCAATTGATTAATCAGTTTAGCACTATTCATTTTAAAATAACCAACCACTTTAGGTAACAACATTTTTCGCCTTTCCTCTGGTAGAGATAATTCATGAATTATCTCTAATGGGTTATCAATAAATATTATTCCGTGAATATGATTAGGCATAATCACAAATTCATCTAAAATAACTTCTTTATAACGAGTATCTAAACTATGCCAAATATCCTTAACAACTTGACCAAATTGATTAAGATTCATGACGTTATCTTGTATGTCCCCTAATAAATTTTCACTATTTTTAATACAGATTGTCACAAAATATGCAGCCGATTGAGAATAATCATAGTGAGATAATCTTAAGGAACGACGATGGGGTTTATCAGAAAAGTTATTCATTTATTCATCTCCTTGTCAGGACAATAAATAGGAATCTTATTTTAGTTTTTGGCTATTTAGTAAAATAAGATTAAGCTGAAGATAACAATAATTGTAACTGCTCGGTCTCGCGTAGCGAGCGCGTTGGGACCGCTTCCTTTAACCTTTCTACCCCTGCAAACTTACTGGCAATTTCCCTCACATCTTGGGAAGTGGGGAGATTTTCTCAAAACCCTTGACAAATGGCGAGACTTGCTTTAGACTTTATGTATAATGGGAATCCGTGCGCCCATATATATAGGGTTTTTGAGGGAAGATAAGAGAGAAAAAAATAGACTCCAAAACCGGGATGGGTAGGAATAGGGATAAAGGTAT
>NZ_JAPZQM010000718.1:0-12397 GCF_027530565.1 Microcystis sp. LE19-10.1B
TCAGACGGTCAATTACCTAATTTTCAGGGAAAAAGTCCAGGAATTTTCGCCCCGATCCCTCCAATGGCTGGCACTTTTTGAGGTCAAAAAAGTCTAAAAGTCTTATCCAACAAGGTTTTTAGATTTATTCAGCCAACCCTATTTAAAGAGCAACCGCCACCTTGATGGGCTGCTGGCGTATCAATAGCGATTCTCGTCCACAAAAACTAGACGAGAAGCACCATAACAAACAGTCTCTAAGAAAAAAAGATGTTAGCGATAACATCTTTTTGGCATTTTTTACAATTTAACTTCAATATCAACCCCTGCGGGTAAATCTAATTTCATCAAAGCATCGATTGTCTTAGAAGAGGGTTGGTAAATATCAATAATGCGGCGATGGGTGCGGGTTTCAAAATGTTCACGGGAGTCCTTGTCAACGTGAGGGGAACGCAGGACACAATAAATCTTTCTTTTGGTCGGTAGGGGGATCGGTCCGATCGCTGTGGCGTTAGTTCTATTGGCAGTATCGACAATCTTCTCGCAGGAAGTGTCAAGTAAGCGCTGGTCAAAAGCTTTCAAACGAATGCGAATTTTCTGTTGTTGTAGCGTAGCCATAATTTCACCTATTGCAATTGTCAAGGTACAAAATAAAGACAGTAACGGAGCAGCTTTTAAATTCACTGCCCCGTTAATTAGTAGATTAGCCTACTTGATAATTTTCGAGATAACGCCGGAACCGATGGTGCGACCACCTTCGCGAATAGCGAAGCGCATACCCTGTTCAATAGCGATCGGGTTGATCAGTTCCACGGTCATTTTGATCCGGTCTCCCGGCATGACCATTTCTACAGTGCTGCCATCATCGGCGGTGTAGTCTTGGATAGTACCAGTTACGTCGGTTGTGCGTACATAGAACTGAGGACGATAGTTTTTAAAGAAAGGAGTGTGACGACCACCCTCTTCTTTACTTAACACATATACCTCACCTTCAAACTGGGTGTGGGGTTTGATTGTACCCGGTTTAGCGATCACCATGCCGCGCTCGATGTCGGTTTTTTGGATACCACGCAGGAGGATACCAGCGTTGTCACCAGCCATCCCTTGGTCGAGACTTTTCTTGAACATTTCGATCCCAGTAACGGTGGTGGCGCGGGTATCTCTGATCCCCACCAATTCCACGTTATCACCCACTTTCACAATACCGCGTTCGATCCGACCGGTAGCCACCGTCCCCCGACCAGTAATCGAGAATACGTCTTCTACCGCCATCAGGAAGGGTTTATCGATATCCCGTTCGGGGGTGGGGATATAGCTATCTACCGCTTCCATTAATTCATAAATTGCGTCCACCCACTCGTTATCGCCTTTTTGGGCCTTAGGGTTTTTGGTCATGTAGTCGAGGGCTTCTTTCGCAGAACCGGCAATAATGGGGATATCGTCGCCAGCGAAGTCGTAATTGGTGAGAAGTTCGCGTACTTCCAGTTCTACGAGTTCCAGTAACTCCTCGTCGTCCACCATATCTTTTTTGTTGAGGAAGACCACGAGGTTAGGTACACCCACCTGACGAGCCAGCAGGATATGTTCCCGGGTTTGGGGCATCGGGCCATCGGCGGCCGAGACCACGAGAATACCACCGTCCATCTGTGCCGCACCGGTGATCATGTTTTTTACATAGTCCGCGTGGCCGGGGCAGTCAACGTGTGCATAGTGGCGACTGGCGGTTTCGTACTCAACGTGAGCGGTGTTGATGGTGATCCCGCGGGCTTTTTCTTCGGGAGCGGCATCGATTTCATCGTATTTTTTAGCTTGGGCATTACCCAGAGCCGCTAGGGTCATAGTGATAGCGGCGGTGAGGGTAGTTTTGCCGTGGTCAACGTGACCGATCGTGCCGATGTTAACGTGGGGTTTCGTCCGTTCAAATTTAGCGCGTGCCATTTACTTTCTGTTCCTTTGTTTTTTTTCTTCTTCAGGTGGGTGAATAGTAATCAGTCACCAGAGATCAGTTTTAAGTTAGCAGTTGTTAGGGTTGACCGCTCGAATTTAAATGATCGGTTTATTCTCACTGCTCACTGCTCACTGCTCACTGATTAGCCATTCCCTTTACTTTTGGTGATAATCGTCTCGGCCACGTTGCGGGGGACTTCTTCGTAATGGCTAAATTCCATGGTGAAGATGCCCCGTCCTTGGGTTTTGGAGCGAATATCAGTGGCGTAACCAAACATTTCCGCTAGGGGAACTTTAGCGGAGACTTTGGCGATGCCGGTCTCGGTTTCTTGACCTTCGATTTGTCCCCGACGGGAGTTAAGATCACCGATGACGTTACCGATGAAGTCTTCGGGTACTTCCACCTCGACCTTCATCATCGGTTCTAGGAGAACGGGAGAAGCTTTCATCACCGCTTCTTTGATCGCCATGGAACCGGCAATCTTAAAGGCCATCTCGGAGGAGTCCACATCGTGGAAAGAACCATCTACAAGGGTTGCTTTCAGGTCGATGACGGGATAACCCGCTACAATCCCCGATTCGCAAGCTTCTTTCATCCCTTGTTCTGACGGGTTGATGTATTCTTTGGGGATAGCACCACCGACAATTTTAGAGACGAAGACAAAGCCGGATCCCGGTTCACCCGGTTCCAGTTCGATGACGACGTGGCCGTACTGTCCTTTACCACCACTTTGACGGATAAATTTACCCTCGGCCCGCACGGGTTTGCGGACGGTTTCCCGATAGGCAACTTGGGGAGCGCCCACGGTTGCTTCGACTTTGTACTCCCGCAGCATTCGATCGACCAGGATTTCCAGGTGCAGTTCTCCCATCCCGGCGATCACCGTTTGATTGGTTTCGGGATCAACTTTGACCCGGAAGGTGGGATCTTCATCGGAGAGAGCTTGCAGAGCTTTGCTGAGTTTCTCGATGTCCTGTTTGGTTTTCGGTTCCACCGCCACGGAGATAACCGGTTCGGGGATAAAGAGGGATTCTAGGATAATCGGGTTCTTATCATCACAGAGGGTATCCCCGGTAATGGTGTTTTTCAGTCCGATCGCCGCTCCTAGATCACCGGCGCGCAGTTCATCCACTTCGATCCGTTCGTTGGATTTGAGGATGATCAGGCGAGCGATCCGTTCTTTGGTTCCTTTGGTGGAGTTGTAGGCGTAGCTGCCTTTAGCTAGTACACCGGAATAGACCCGTAGGAAGGTTAAACGACCGAAGGGATCGGCCATGATTTTGAAGGCGAGGGCCGAGAAGGGCGCATCGTCCTTAGCCTCCCGGATTGCCTCGCTGCCATCGGGAAGAATCCCTTTAACGGCGGCTACTTCCGAGGGTGAGGGTAGGTAATCGACGACGGCATCGAGGAGCAGTTGTACCCCTTTGTTTTTGAAAGCCGAGCCGCAGAGGACGGGAACAATTGTACCAGCAATCGTCCCTTCTCTGAGACCGCGTTTGATTTCGGCTTCGGTGAGTTCTTCACCTTCTAGATATTTTTCTAGGAGTTCTTCATCAGCTTCCGCTACAGCCTCCACCAGCTGCACGCGGAATTCTTCGGCCTTTTTCAATAAGTCTTCGGGAATGTCGGTTTCTTCTATGTCTTTCCCTAGATCGTCCTTATATATATAGGCGCGCATCTTGACGAGATCAACGATCCCGCTCAGTTCGCTTTCCGCGCCGATCGGCATTTGGATGGGAACGGCGTTAGTTCTGAGGCGATCTCTTAATTGTTCGTAAACTTTGAAGAAGTTCGCCCCCGTTCTGTCCATTTTGTTGACAAAGGCAATCCGGGGTACTTTGTACCGATCGGCTTGTCTCCAGACGGTTTCTGATTGGGGTTGTACACCACCAACAGAGCAGAAAACCGCTACCACTCCATCGAGTACCCGCATGGAACGTTCCACTTCAATGGTGAAATCGACGTGGCCGGGGGTGTCAATGATGTTGATGCGATGATCTTGCCAACTGGTACTGATGGCGGCGGCGGTGATGGTGATTCCTCGCTCCCGTTCCTGTTCCATCCAGTCGGTAATTGCCGTTCCGTCGTGGACTTCGCCCAGTTTATGAGCGACTCCCGTGTAGAACAGGATTCTTTCTGTTGTCGTTGTTTTGCCCGCGTCTATATGAGCGGCGATTCCGATGTTTCGCACTCTCTCTAGCGGGATAGTCCGTGCCACAGCAACCTCCTTGCTTTGCTTGCCAGTGATGGGATTTTGTTCTAGGATTTTTTACACTATTTACAATTCTATACTTTTCTTGACAGTTTTTTGGCGGCAGCGGTGTAGTCCACCGCCCTTAAAGTATCTTTAAAGTATCTTTTTAGTAACGATAGTGGGCAAAGGCTTTGTTTGCCTCCGCCATCCGGTGGGTTTCTTCCCGTTTTTTGATCGTGCCGCCGGTTTCATTGGCCGCATCCATGATCTCGTTGGCCAGTTTACCTGCCATGGTTTTGCCGCCTCTGGTTCTGGCATAATGGACTAACCAGCGTAGTGCTAATGTACTACCGCGGTTGGTGCGTACTTCCATCGGTACTTGATAGGTGGCTCCACCGACCCGGCGGGCTTTCACTTCCACTAGGGGAGTGGCGTTTTTAACGGCTTTTTCAAATACTTCTAGGGGTTCTTGACCGGTACGTTCGCCGACGGTTTTCAGGGCATCGTAAACGATGTTAGCGGCTAGGGATTTTTTGCCCGATCGCATGATCCGGCGGATGGTCATGCTGACTAAACAGCTATTGTAAACGGGATCGGGGGGAATAGGACGTTTTTTGACGTTTTTACGGCGAGACATCGGATTATTCCTGAATTTTCTAGGTTAACTTTAACTTTTGCTTGACAGTCGGATGATTACAGCCCATCTCAAACCCTCTCCTGCGAGTTTTCAGTCTCTTGGGTTAACTTTGACCGACTCGGTGGGAGTATTTTTTTGGTTAATCAATTCCCTGTTTATTTAGCGGCGGGTTTGGGGCGTTTGGTTCCGTACTTAGACCGAGCCTTTTGACGGTTTTTCACCCCAGTGGCATCGAGGGTGCCGCGAATGATGTGATATCTGACTCCGGGTAGATCTTTGACCCGACCGCCCCGAATCAGGACGACCGAGTGTTCTTGCAGGTTATGACCGATGCCCGGGATGTAGGCTGTCACCTCAAATCCAGAGGTCAAACGTACCCTAGCCACTTTCCGTAGGGCTGAGTTGGGTTTTTTGGGTGTGGTGGTATATACTCTTGTACAAACTCCCCGACGTTGGGGGCATTGTTTGAGGGCGGGAGATTTGGTTTTTCTTTTCGCTTTGGATCTTTCGTCGCGTATTAATTGCTGAATGGTGGGCATGATAGGGCTGTATCTAAGGTTACTCTGAACTCCTATTACCGAAGGTCAAATCGTTGACAAAAGGTCATTATAGCAAATTGTCGCTCTTGTTGTCAAGTCGCTTATTGTGCTTTTCTCCGGTTTAGATGTTAGAGATTGTCTTTTTCTTGGGCGGCGGCGGCACTCAATTCGGGCGTTATTAGGCGATAAAATTACAGCTTCGTTGTTTTGGCTTGATGATGCAATTTTAGCGATAATTATCACCTGATTAATCGGCCAATGTCTGAAAAGCTGTCTCTAGCTAACCTCATTTTCAGAACTGGTGTCTAGAGTATTAGCTCTTAACGATATATTTAGAGCGTTTGTACTGGATGCAACCTAGGTGTGCTGCCATAAAATATTGTTAACCTTTGAGGTTAACAATATTACAAGGGTCATCTACAATGGATATTGTATTTAAGGAAAAAAAATTTGAGAACGAATGCAATAGCCAAAGACTACTGAAAAAACAGTATGGAGAGAAGATGGCTAAGAAAATCAGGCAAAGACTCGACGACTTAAAAGCAGTTATTGTCCTGGAGGAAATGCGATCGCTGCCGGGACGTTGCCACGAATTGTTATATAACCGTGCTGGACAACTATCTTTAGATTTAGTTCATCCCCTCAGACTAATTTTTGAGCCAGCTAATATACCGATTCCTCAAAAAGCAGACGGGGGAATTGATTGGAAGAAAGTAACCGCAGTCGTAATTATTGGCATAGATGACACCCATGACTAATACTATTGAGAACAGATATGCACCGGATTTTATTTCTCCACCGGGAGAAACCCTTGCCGAAATCCTAGAAGAAAGAAATATGTCTCAATCGGAACTCGCCCAACGCATGGGCAGACCAAAAAAGACTATCAATGAGATCATAAAAGGTAAAGCGGAGATTACTATCGATACCGCCTTACAGATAGAGTTAGTGTTAGGAACTCCCGCCAGTTTCTGGATAGAGCGCGAAAGACTTTATCGGGAATATTTAGCGAGAAAAAATGAGAATCAAAGATTAAAAGGTTATTTAGGCTGGTTAAAACAAATTCCTTATCGGCAGATGACTGAATTAGGCTGGCTCAAGTTTGATGAGGATAAAATAGAGCAATTACGAGAGAGCTTGAAATTTTTTGCCGTTGTCTCCCCTGAGCAATGGGAGGAGATTTGGGGGAGAAATTTATCGATTGATTTTAGAAAGTCTCAAGCATTTGATAGCGATCGAGGGGCAATAACAGCATGGTTACGTCAAGGAGAAATAGAAGCATCGAAAATTAATTGTGCTGATTACAACGAGTTGAAATTCAGAGATGCCTTGCGACAAATTCGTTCGTTAACTATTAAGTCTATCGAGGTATTTCAACCGCAAATGATCGAGCTTTGTGCGGCAGCGGGGGTTGCCTTAGCCTTTGTCCCTGAACTTCCGAAAACAAGGGTACACGGTGCTACCCGTTGGTTAGATTCTCACAGAGCTTTAATTCAATTGAGCGATCGATACAAAACAAATGATCATTTTTGGTTTTCTTTTTTTCATGAAGCTGGTCATATTTTATTACATGGGAAACGAACTTTATTTTTAGAGGGGCAAGATATTCAAGATACAATTAAAGAAAAAGAGGCGGATGTTTTTGCGGCTAATTTCTTAATTGATCCCAGAGATTGGCAGAGATTTATCGCCAATAATTCTCTGAATAGAAAAGCTATTAATCAATTTGCCGAACAACTAGGAATACACCCTGGTATTATTGTTGGTAGAATGCAACATGAGCAAATTACTTCTTATCAAAACTATAATGATCTTAAGGAGAAATATTGTCTAAATACGCAGAATTCCTTTTTGGTATTGACGAGCGACTCCCCAAAAGGAAAACTTCCTATCTCACCATTAAGAAAACTGCTGTAAGCGGAGATTACTAAGGATAAATTTGGCAATAATTGACAAATTTAGCATTAGAGACAGGAAATTGCGATAACATCAAAAAAAGTCAGGTAGAGGATAGTTATGCTCGATCTTGCGAAATTAGCGGCAAAAATGCCAGGAATCAGTCAACATTTTCAACAGGAAGTGGCAGCTAGTCGCGAGCGAGTGCAACGGGCTAAAATTCTTTTAGAACAGGCTCAACAGCAACAGGAAAAACTGCTAGAACTCTATCATAACTGGCACGATCGCCTAATTTTCTCCGTTGCACTACCGATCGAACCTCTCGACACCCGCGTTACTATCCTTCCCGCTCCCGAAAGTCATAGCGTTTTTGCCACGGATGGTTCCCAAATTGCCCCTTCTCACCACGAAATCGCCTACTGTTATCTAATTAATATCGGTAGGATTATGTTGCACTATGGTCAAAATTTGCACCCTCTCCTCGATAGCATTCCCGAAGTCTATTACAAATCAGAAGACCTCTACATTTCTAAACAGTGGGGTATTCGCGTGGATGAGTGGATGAGTTATCGTCGGACGGTATTAGAAAGCCAAATGTTAGCAGAAATGGCTACTCGTTGGGTAAAACCCCCTGGGGCCCATTATGAACCAAATTTAGCCCTCGTGGATGGTTCTTTGATCTATTGGTTTATCGATAGTCTCCCCCCGGAAGCAAAAGATTTAATTTTGCCACCGATTTTTCAGTCTTGGGACGATTTAAAATCAGCTAGAATCCCGCTTATGGGTTATATTAGTGCTTCTCGTAGCACGGAAGGCTTAAATTTCCTGCGTTTACAATCTTGTCCCCATGATACTCCCAATTGCTTGATCAATTGCGGTGATTTAGACCCAGAAAAAACCCCTTGTCGCGTTGTCGATCCTCTCCGGGATGCTTCTCTCTGGGGTTATTTATTGGAACCGGGGCAAAGAAGTCCTTTTTGGCGCAGTTCTTTGAAAATACTCGATCTTTATGGGGATGAACATCGCATTTACTTCTGTTATCTCCATGTGGGGACGGAAATCGCTAGGGTAGAGGTTCCTGCTTGGGTGGTGGAGGAGCGAGAATTACTCGATCGCTCTTTGAGTATTTTACTGGCCCAGGTGTTAAAAGGTTATGGTTATCCGATCGCCTTAGCGGAAGCGCACAATTTAGCAGTGATTAAAGGTGGCGATCGCTTGCGTTTTTTTGCTCTTTTGGAACAACAAATGATTAAAGTCGGTTTACAGGATGTGGGAACATCTTATAAGGAAGCGAGAAAGCGCAGTAGTATCGCTTAATTGAGGAGGCAGCAGATGGGGAGTGGTCACTGATAACTGCTAACTGCTAACTGATAACTGCTAACTGATAACTGGTCACTGATAACTGATAAGTAGGTGGGTGGAATTAAATATAAAATGAACGTAGGTTGGGTTGAAGCATGAAACCCAACGCCCGCATGGGTTACGCTACCGCTAACCCATCCTACAAATAATTGTGCCTACCTACTTAACTGGTCACTGATAACTGATAACTGATAACTGATAACTGGTCACTGATAACTGATAACTGATAACTGATCACTGATAACTGATAACTGATAACTGATAACTGATAACTGGTCACTGATAACTGATCACTGATAACTGATAAAGGTGGGAATTACCCACCTTAAACTTGATTTTTGCCGAATTTTTCTAGCGACTGCTACGATCTTGGTCTAAGACGCTGACGGGGAAATTATTATAACCAACGTGATGTTTGCTGGTTTTCTGAATTTCTTCTTTGATTTGATCTAGATCAACATAGCGATCGGCTACATTAATTAAACTATCACTGGTCATCGATCGCAAACTAACCACTTCCACCCGCGCACCACGGTAACTGACAGAATCGGCAGCATAGGCCAAATCCCCATCACCACTGACAATGACTGCGGTATCATAGGAACCCACTAGCGCCATTAAATCCACGGCAATTTCCACGTCAAGATTGGCTTTTTTGGAACCATCGGGTAATTGTACTAGATCTTTAGCGATGACTCGATAACCGTTGCGACGCATCCAGAGGAGAAATCCCTGCTGTTTTTCGTTAGTGCGATCAACTCCAGTATAAAAGAAGGCGCGCAAGAGACGAGAACCAGCAGTTAAACGGCAAAGTAATTTGGTGTAGTCAATTTCGATACCTAATTGCAGGGCCGCATAAAATAAATTAGAACCATCAATGAAAATCGCCACACGACCGCGATTTTCTAGCACTTGTTCGGGGGTGAAGACTGGGGCCGTGTCATAATCATCAAACATTTTATTTTTCCTCGTTTGTTAAAAGTTTAGTGTTGGGTGTTTGCCAGTTGTATCCCAAAGGACAACAGACCTTAAAAAATAGAGTTATCAAAAAATTCCTTTAGGAATCGTTTAACGGCAGTTCTAGTTTAGAAAAGATCGGTTCAGGTGTTCCTAGTTGTGGATTTGTGGGTAATCCCCATTGACAGTGTTGGGAAAAAGAGACACCATCAGGGGAGTTTTCCCCATCCTCCGACCTGAAAGTATTAAAATCAATAACAAAACCTAGTTGTTGATAAATTTTACTGCTCAAGGTCGGTATTATCGGTGAGAGTAGGTAGGCAGAGAGTCTTACTGATTCCAAAACTGCGTAGAGGACTTGTTCTACCGCTGCTTGTTGTTTCTGTTTAAATAAACTCCAGGGCGCACTCTCATCGATAAACTTGTTACTAGCGCGAATTAACGCCAATATTTCCTCACAGGCTTGATTAAATTGTAGCGCATCATACTTCTGTTCAACAATGACCCCTAGATTGATCCCCATATTCTTAAGACGATTATCGTTGGGGATATCTACGCCAGTCAACTGGGGAGGGATATTTTGGCAGTATTTTTTAACCATGCCTAGGGTGCGATTGAGGAGGTTGCCTAAATCGTTGGCTAAATCCGCGTTAAGAATATTAACAAATCTGGTTTCCTGAAAATCGCCATCCTGTCCTAATTCAATCTCTTTGACGAAATAGTAACGGACGGCATCGGCCCCATAGCGCTCAACCAAATCGAAGGGATCGAGGGTATTACCGAGACTTTTGCCCATTTTCCGCCCGTCTTTGGTCAAAAAGCCATGGCCGAACACTCTTTTGGGCAAGGGTAAACCCGCCGACATTAGCATAGCCGGCCAATAAATGGCATGGAATCTTAATATATCTTTACCGATCAGATGCAGATCGATCGGCCACCATTTGGCCAAGGCATTTTCTAGGGTGGGTTCGTCTTCGGGGTCGAGAAGGGCGGTAACATAGCCAAGAAGGGCATCAAACCAAACGTAGATGGTATGCTGACCATCGTGGGGAATGGGAAACCCCCAAGCCACATTAACCCTAGAAATGGAGAAGTCCTGTAGTCCCTGGTTGACGAAGTTGAGAACCTCATTACGTCGGCTTTCCGGTTGAATAAAATCGGGTTGTTCTCGGTAAAGTTGTTCTAGTTGTGTCTGATACTTAGAGAGACGGAAAAAATAGTTTTCCTCGTCGCGCCATTCGGCGGCCAGATTAGTATGAATGGGACAACAGCCATTATCTAACAGTTCTCTTTTTTCCTTAAATTCTTCACAGGCGACGCAATACCAACCCTGTTGGCGATCGAGATAGATATCGCCCTTTTCCCAGACTCTTTCAAAAAATTCGTTAACAATTGCCTGATGACGGGGGGCAGTGGTGCGACTAAAGCGATCATACTGGATGTGTAGCTTTGCCCAGAGATGGGCAAAACTGGTGGCAATGCGATCGCAGTGTTCCTGGGGAGCGAGTCCTTTGGCTGCCGCAGTCCGTTCGATTTTCTGTCCGTGTTCGTCGGTTCCTGTAATCAGGAGGACAAAATTGCCCTGTAACCGCTGCCATCGTGCCATAACATCCGCTACGATCGTTGTGTAGGCACTACCGATGTGAGGGATATCGTTGACATAATAAAGAGGTGTTGTCAAAGCAAATGTTTTTCGCTCATTCAAATCATTCATGAAATTTATTTTTTTAAATAGACGAGGCTGCCCCGAGGCTGATCCGTAGATGATTGGGACATAATCCCTATATTTTATGATCCTCTAATTCTGTTTTATCCTTTAGTTGTGATCTAAGTCAATAAAAACAATCTTAAGGCCGATTTTTTTTTTCCATGAAGCTGCTTACCCCCCTATCCACCTCTCGTTTAATTCTTGATACCACGCGCACGAGTCTGTTTACCGTCGGTCAAGAAAATCTACCCAGCCAAGGAGTGGCGATCGTGGTAAGTAACCATCGTAGCTTTTTGGACGCGCCGATCTTAATTCAAGCTTTGGGCAAAACTCTCCCGATCGCCTGTCATCACTACATGGGAAAAACGCCGCTTTTGCGGGAATTAATCGGAGAATTGGGCTGTTTTCCCTTTGATACCCCTGAAAAACGCCACCGGACTTTTTTTCGGCAAGCAACGGATTTTTTACAGTCCGGACGATGGATCGGTTTATTTCCAGAAGGTGGATCGCCGATGTTAAATTTGACTGCTCCTCGTCAAATTAGCCCTTTTCAAAGCGGATTTGCCCATTTAGCCCTGCGTTGTCCCGTGGAGAATCTATCGGTCTTACCTGTGGCTATTCTCTCCGAGTCGGAAACTGTTATTAGTCCTTTTCCCGTGCGTTTGCTGCGCTGGTTAGATACCACGGAACCTTTATTCGATCAAGACGGTTGGCATCCCGTTGTCTTTTATCATCGTGTCAAGGTGGCGATCGGTCGTCCCTATGGAATTACTGAAAGCGATCGCTCAGATTATCAAGGTAAACAAGGAAAAAAAGCGATTAATCGTTTAATTGGTCATTGTCAGTCGGAAATTAGCGATTTATTGCTGAAAGGCTAAGTCAGGAGACAGGAGGCAGGAGACAGGAGACAGGAGACAGGAGACAGGAGGCAGCCTTGAATCAGTTATCATACTAAATCCGTTGAGTAACGCACAGAAAACGGGTTTCTCCGAGAAACCCGTTTTCTACTCATGCAAAAGGCAAAACGGAGAATAAATAGGGTCTGCTGAAAAAGTTTTTCCTGGGGGTAGGAGTCAGTAGCCGGTCGTCAGTAGCCAGTCGTTTCAGGCTTTGTTGCCCTTGTTTTGTGTACCAAGCGATGTACTACAAGAAGGATAATGCAAGGTTTTTGAAAGTC
>NZ_JAPZQM010000135.1:0-3062 GCF_027530565.1 Microcystis sp. LE19-10.1B
AAATCCTTATCTGGCAAGAGACTTAATTGATTAGTTCGCTCTAGATAAAAAACAATTGACAAAAATCGCTAAATGCCTTTCTATATAAGGGTTACATCCCTTATAATCCCCGTCCATTGCATAACACAAACCGAAGAGCCATAAAGTATCGAAAACCTCCGCTTCGAGAGAGGAAACCCTCGCCTCCTCTCCCTTGTAGGCATTACTTGCGGGCTTTGCGGACGGTACCCCCTAGCATTAATCGGCCCAAGGTGATAAAACCGAGAAGGCTAGAAGGTTCTGGAGTGGTCGTGGTGGGAACCGTCAGCACCGAAGAGATTCCGTACAAAGGGCGGAATGCTACCGGACCGTTAAACCCTGGACCAAAATCGCTCCCATAACGAACCCAATTTTTCGGTAATACTAGCAGGGTCGATTCCTACATTCGTAAAAGCGTCATTTAATATTGTTGAGGTGTGCGCCTCATTGTCAACAAAGGTGTTGTAGGTATTTATGTCAGTGCTTGTTGCTTGAATCGTGCCATCCGTAACAAATACCAAGCGATACTGATTACCAGGACTAAGACCAGAAGGAATCAGTTGAAAAGCTTCTGCAATGCCAGAGATGCCCAGAGTCGCAAAGGCAACCCCAGATAAAATACCCATAATCGTTAGTTTCATCTAAAATCAAGCTCTTTGAGCGTTGTAAGGATTATGCAAGTTTTGGAACCAAGTAAATTCCAGAAAAACCTTACCCCCCCCCGCACATTTGTCAAGTCTTTTACATAATTCTTAATATTTTTTTCGTTTTGCTCTCTGGCTCTCGTCCGGCTTCTCGAGGGAATCGCTAAAATGATCAGGGGTGTTTTAGAGGTAAGTCTATGAATGAACCGGTAACTCTTGAGGATATTTACCAGCTATTCCGCGCTTCCGCCGAGGAATATGATCGCCGGGCTGCCGAATCTAAGGCGGAATATGATCGCCATAGAGTCGAAATAGAGAACCTCCTGGCGGAATCTAAACTAGAAAGCGATCGCTCCATGGCAGAACTGAAACGGACGGTTGAACGAACCAGCAAAGCGGTAGATAGTCTCACCACTCGCTGGGGTCGATTTGTGGAAGAATTGGTAGAACCGGCGGTTTTACGGCTTTTTCAGGAAAAAGGCATCGATATTAAAGAAGTTTATCCCCGCGCTAGAGTCAAGCGTCAGGGCATCGCCATGGAAATTGATATCCTAGCGGTAGATGATACCGATCTCGTGGTGGTGGAATGTAAATCTAGATTATCTAAAGATGATGTGGATGAATTTATCGAAAAATTGACCCGCTTTAAAATCGCTTTTCCCCATTATCAAAACTATCGAGCTTACGGTGCGGTGGCGGGAATTGAAATCAACGAGGGGATCGATCGATACGCTTATAAAAAAGGTCTATTTGTGATTAAACCCTCTGGGGATACGGTGGCCATTATTAATGATGCCGACTTTCAACCGAATACTTGGTAATTTCCCTAGTCAAAACAATCGCTATGGTTAACCTTTCCTACACAAAAATCGCCTTCTTCCCAGTATCGGGAAATCGTTATTTAACCGCAGAGGAAAGGGCGAGGGCAGCTGCGGCGATCGCCAGTCAAGCAGGTTTGATCGCCCAGCAAGAAGGTTTAGCCAAACAGGAAGCGGAACAAAAAGCCCAACGACTAGCGGAAAGACTAAGATCACTGGGTATCAACCCCGATGAAATGTAGGGGTGGGTTCCAGGCAATTTTAGGGGATTAATCGCGTAATAATTCCGGTTCGGTTAATTCGTCGGTCATTTCCATCAAGGCCCGTTGGACGGGTTTAATCATCGGGTCATCGATATTTTCTACGGTATCGTAGCGGACGCGTTTGGCCCGTCTAGCGACTTGCACGACGATCGAGTAACGATTGCTGGCCGCATTCATCAGTTTATCGGTGAGATAAATCATCTCGGAGGAGTCGAATTTAAACCGTTTGGACATAGTTATATTTAGCCTTCTCTGGTGAATTTGGCACTTGTCACTGATAATAGGTTAGTGATAAGTTTTATTACTCAGTCCACCTTACCATATTTTGTCAACCTTAAGGATAGGGTTATCCTTGATCTCGATCGTATTTTGTCAACTACTTTTTACAAAACTTAAATCAATTTTATACAAGTTTAAAAATATACAAATAAAGAGATAATTTTTGAAATAAATATAGCGTTTCCCACACCTGTGTGGCACAGTTAAACCTTTGCTGATTAAGCTTTTCACCATCGACAATGTACCTCTTGCCAACAGGAAACGCTATAAACCCAAAAAAGGTATTGTAAAGTTTCAATACAAATATGGTCATATATAGTCATTCATGGTAGTATGTACAGACAAAACTATCGGACTAGGCAAAAAAAACAGGAATAAGTTATCGAACGGCTTGGAGGTGGTGGAAACAAGGAAATTTAACAGGCTATCAATTGCCTTCTGGTACAATTATGACAACGGATGACAACCCTTCAAAACCCGACGCTGAGTTAAAAGACAACGGATAATAATGTTAGTAGCCGAAAGACACATTATCAAGAAAGGACATAGATTTTGGGCTGAGATAGATAATTTATCTTGGCAGTCTAAAAATCTTTACAACTCAGCCAATTATTTAATCCGACAAAACTTCATTTATGGTCATGGCTATTTGACCTATAATCAGATGGCTTCTCTGATGAAAAAGACAGAACAGTATCAAGCTTTACCCGCTAAAGTTTCCCAACAAGTTTTAAGAGGATTAGACCAGAACTGGCAATCATTTTTTGCCGCTTCATCAGAGTTTAAAAGTCACCCCGATAAATTTCTGGGAAAACCCAAAATCCCTGGCTATAAGGAGCCAAAAAAAGGACGAAATCTCTTAGTTTACACGATTCAAGCTATAAGCAAAGTAGGTCTTCGGCAAGGGTTAGTCAAACTATCAGGGACTTCAATTGCCTTGCCGACGAGAGTGGTGGAGCGCATAGCAGAAGTCAGAATAGTTCCTAAATGTGATTGTTATGTAATCGAGGTAATTTATGAGAAAACTGAACAGTTCTTAG
>NZ_JAPZQM010000040.1:0-21585 GCF_027530565.1 Microcystis sp. LE19-10.1B
AAAAGCCACTCTTAATCGTGTCTTGGAACGAAATAGAGGCTTTTAAAGACTGCGTACATGGAGAATTAAAACAAGAATTACCCTCGAAAAGCCTATTTTTCCACTAAGTATTTATGCTCATTGCAAAGGTGAGATGCTCCCCCTGTGTATCCAATAGAATATCATCTGAATTATACTTGGATTTTCCTACAATAGGCATTCCAAAAGTATAAATTATGTGTTATTATATCTGTAAATCATATACGCTTTTGAGCTATTCGTAATGTTATTGAGCAAATTATCTCATAAAATTGTGACAAAAATTCACAGTGTCACATTGCAGAAAAAAATTATCAGTGTTTATAAAAATACGGAAAACCCCAAATCGGCTATCTTTTACACCACTCATAAATGCGCTTCGAGTTTTGTGCCTCAATTATTTAGTGTAATCTTGAAAAATTCTGATTATGAATTGGTGGACTATGCTGGAGCCATCTGGCATTTGGGAAATAAATTTAATTTAGGCACTCCTCACATCGATTGTCTCCAAAATTTCCTAGAAAAATCCTACAGCGACCTTTATTCTCTTCATGGTAAAATATATGGGCCGCAAAGAGTTCCTTTGGATTTTCCCGGTAGAGATAAGTTTAAAAATATTTTCTTTCTCAGAGATCCAAGAGACGTGCTTATCTCTGCTTATTTTTCCTTTGCTTTTACCCATCCTGAACCTCTGAACGATATTAGTAGGAAGGAGTTTCTTGAAAGAAGGAAAAGACTACAAGAACAGGGGATAGATCAATATGTTCTGGAAGAATCGAAGACTTGGGTAGTACCTTTGTACAATAAATACAAGCATCTTCGAGATACTGCTCAAAACTCTATTTATTTAAAATATGACTTTTTCACGGCTCAAACCCCAGAATTTATTGAGAGAATTGCCGAATTTTTAGAATTAAATCCTTCTCAAGAAGAAATTGCTCGATTAACGACAAAAGCTAACCCAGTTCAAAAGATAGAGGTTATGAAACATCAGCGTTCTGGTAAAACTGGTCAATATCTAGAAAAGTTACATCCAGATACAGTGGATAAACTCGATCATATTCTAGCAGAAGTTTTATCTGACTGGGAATTTCCTCTGTAATTCAACGATCCTTGGCTTTTTTTAAACTAAAAGTTTCAGAGTGTTACGGCGGATTCATGTTTGTTCTGGTACATTTTTCACGCCGAAAGGCTTATCCAATAAGGATTTGTCTGTGCCAGATGGATAGAGTAACCGCCGTATTAGTTGAAAATTAAAGTCTTGATATCCGTAACATTAACTTTATTGACTTTGATAAATACCGCTCTTAGAATAAGGAAAACTATGTAAATAGAAAAGATGTTATTTAAATTATGAAAGTATGTTTACTAAGTAATTCTGATGGTCAAGGAGGGGCTTTTATAGCCGCTCATCGTCTGCATAAAGGGTTACATCGGATCAGTGTAGCAGCGACTATGCTAGTTAATGATAAAACGACTGATGACTATACTGTTTTATCGCCAGCAAGTAAATTAATGAAGGGGTGGACAAAGCTAATACCTGCGGTTGATCACTTGCCCTTGTCATTATATTCTCAAAGAGAGAGAACACCTTATTCTATCCAATGGCTTCCCGATCGCCTTGTTTCTAGAGTAGCCCAAATTAGTCCAGATATTATTAACTTACACTGGATTAATGCCGGGTTTTTACAAATTGAAACCCTAGCCAAATTTAAGCAACCTCTTGTTTGGACGGCTCACGATATGTGGCCTTTTACGGGTGGTTGTCATTACAGTGGAGAATGCAATAAATATACTCAATCCTGTGGTCATTGTCCCCAATTAAAAAGTCAGCAAGATGGGGACATTTCTCGTTGGGTTTGGTGGCGAAAAGCCAAAGCTTGGAAAAATCTCAATCTGACTATTGTTACCCCCAGTCAATGGTTAGCAGATTGCGCTAGAAATAGTTCTCTATTTCAGGATTTACGGATAGAAGTAATTGCCAATGGCTTAGATATTCAAAAGTATAAACCAATCGAGAAAAACACTGCTCGCCATCTCTTAGGATTACCCCAAGATAAACAGCTTATTCTCTTCGGTGCTATGACGGCAACAAGCGATAACCGAAAAGGGTTTCATCTGCTGCTGCCTGCCATAAAAAAACTTAGTCAGGGGGAAATATGGCAGCATAAATTAGAGTTAGTGGTCTTCGGTGCCTCTGAACCGATTAATCCGCCTGATTTTGGACTGAAAACCCATTATTTAGGCAGATTAAATGATGATATTTCCCTAGCTTTAGTCTATGCCGCCGCCGATATTTTTGTTGCTCCCTCAATTGAGGATAATCTTCCCAATACAGTCATGGAAGCTCTCGCCTGTGCCACTCCCTCTGTGGCCTTTAAAATTGGTGGAATGCCTGATATGATCGAACATCAAGAGAATGGTTATCTGGCCAAACCCTTCGAGGTGGAAGACTTGGCACGGGGAATTAATTGGGTATTAGAAGATACAGAAAGGTATAACCAATTGTGCATTCGGGCAAGGCAAAAAGTGGAGCAGCAATTTACTTGGGAGTTACAGGCAGAAAAATATTTAGAGTTATATAGCGATATCTTGAGCAAGAGCAATAGACATCGCCAAAAATCTATACCTTAGTCATAGCAATGATATTCCTACTTGGTAGTGCGATTTCTTATCCTTTTAGCTAAACAGCAACATTGCTCCTATGAAATTAGCCTCTATCCCAACAAAGCAGTACATCGAGCAACGAGAAGAAGAATATTGGATTGAAGGAACTCGTATCTCCCTTGATTCAGTTGTCTATTCTTTCTTGAACGGAGAATCGCCCGAAAGCATTGCCCAAAATTTTCCACTCCTTTCCCTCGAACAGGTTTATGGCGCGATCGCTTTTTATCTGGCCAATCGAGAGCTTGTCAATGCCTATCTGAAAAAGGGTGAAGCCGAGTTTCAGCAACTACAACAGTCTTGTAGAGAAAAGAGTCCTTTGCTGTACCAAAAATTGAAGGCAGCTCAAGCCTATAATATGTGCTTAAAAAAACTCTACTCTCCTGGAAGAAGGCTATAACTACTGTGATATTTTGCCCCCATCTGAAATTCTAGTCAGTAAAAATTTTCCCTAGTGCTAGAGGAAAAAGCTCCTTAAGTCTAATCACCAGCGTAGCTCCGATGACTTCAACTATTGCCCCTTCTCGACTTTCACTGCCCACCCAAGATGAATTGCCCTGCGATGACGGCGTTCCCATGGAAACCCAACGACATAAACTCCAGATGGATATACTCATAGATACCTTGTTACCCTGGTTAGCTGCTAGGGAAGATGGCTATGTAGGCGGCAATATGTTCGTTTATTTCAGCGCCGCACAGTTAAAAAACGAGGAATTTCGCGGTCCCGATTTCTTTGCTGTCCTGGGGGTTCCCAAAGCGGAAAGAAAAAGTTGGGTGGTTTGGCAAGAGGGGAAAGCTCCCGATGTGGTTATCGAACTCCTTTCTGAAAGTACCGCTCAACAGGATAAAACTGAAAAGAAAGCCATCTATCAAGACCGCTTGCGAGTACCAGAATATTTCTGGTACGATCCCTTTAATCCTGAAGACTGGGCGGGTTTTATCCTTAGAGACGGCAACTACGAGCCATTATCTCTAGAGATGGGAGAAAGATTTTTCAGTCAAAGGCTAGGGTTAGCTTTGGTACGCTGGCAAGGGGAGTATAAGGGAGTTGAGGCAGTTTGGCTGCGTTGGGCGACTTTTGCCGGCGATTTACTGCCCACGGAGTCAGAGCTAACTGAACAAGAGAGAATGCGGGCTGAACAAGAGAGAATGCGGGCTGAACAGGAAAGAATGCGGGCTGAGGATTTAGAAGCATTGCTCCAACGCTATCGAGAGCGTTTTGGGGATTTGCCAGAATAAATCTAGATGTTGACCGGCCAAAGTACAATGACTCTCCAGAAAGCTAATAGGATAGGAATATCAAGCATGGACAACCAATAACCTTAGAAAACTCTTGTTCGCTTTCTGGTGTTAGCTGGTTAAAATTTTTCTTTACAAGAAGTCGATCATCAGCTAAGATGTACCCAATATACCTATTGAATCGGGTCTTGAACTGGTCGGTTAATTAAATTGCCCATTATCGGTGACAGGCTGCCGCATCAGTATTTTGTCAAGATTTAATAGGCAACAACCAGCTAGTAATAGTTTGATCAAGGAGGCCAGTTCCCAGTTGGCTTTGACGACAAAACATGACAGTAAATATTAGTAGTGTAAAGGTTGACAATGTTGAATAAATTACTTAACCGTATGCAAACCGAACAGGGTAGAAAAAATATTAAATTTGCCCTGGCCAGAAAAATATTCAATCCCCTCTTAAGAAATATTGGCTACACCCTAATTACTGACCATTTTTATCAGCCGATACCCAACCGTCAGGAAATTATGACATACGCGGGCAAAGAAAGGCCTCTTAGCTCAATTGAATGGCATCTAGACAAGCAAACTGAACTGGTTAAATATTTACTAGAAAAATATGCTTTAGAATTTAACAATAAAGAAATTTTTTCAGCATTTGGTTATTCCGAAGATACTTCTGCTCTCATTAGTGGCGATGCAGAAGTCCTCTATGCTATGGTCAGAGAAAAAAAGCCGTCTCGGATAATTGAAATTGGCTCAGGTGGTAGCACTAAAATTATCGCCGCAGCTTTAAAAATGAATTTTATAGAAAATTCCCAAAAATCACAACTGATCTCGATCGAGCCTTATCCTCAAGATTTTTTAAAAGACTTTGCTAATGTTAGTAAAGATTTTCTAGAATTTAGTTTGCTTACCCAGAAAGTAGAAGCCGTAGATTTGTCTGTTTTTGAATCCCTGCAAACCAATGATATTCTGTTCGTTGATTCCAGTCATGTATTCAAGTCTGGCAGTGATGTGGAGTTTGAATTTCTTCAAGTTTATCCCCGTTTAAAAACAGGAGTCTTAGTTCATATTCACGATATATTTTTTCCCTATGATTATCCCATCGAATGGAATCTCAAAGAATCACGATACTGGAACGAGCAATACTTTCTAGAGACTTTTCTACAATTTAACAAAAAGTTTCAAGTTTTGGCATCCTTATCTATGGTATCTTATTACAAGAGTTCCGTATTTCTTGATAATATCAATGCTTATAATGAAGAACGATTACCTGGTTCTTTCTGGATGATTGCTTAAAGATTACTCGCTTCCAAACAATCATGAAAATAATTAATCTTAATCATAACTTTTCCACGACTCGCAAGCTCACTTCTGATCCCCTACAATATCCCATATTATCTCCACCAAATCCAGAACGTAAGGGAGAAGGGGGGTTGAGAACAAAGGGATATTTCAAGCACTCCTACGGGGAGACAAGTGAGTTATCGGAAAAATTTACAGTTCCTTTGGTTACTATTATAACGGTAGTTTTTAATGGAGAAAAGCACTTAGAGCAGACAATTCAGAGTGTGATTAGCCAGACTTATGATAACGTGGAATATATCATCATAGACGGAGGTTCCACGGACGGTACAGTTGATATTATACGCAAGTATGAGGAAGTAATTGATTATTGGGTAAGCGAACCAGATGCAGGAATTTCTGACGCTATGAATAAAGGGATAAGTTTAGCAACAGGAATTCTAATTAATCACTTACATGCAGGGGATAAATTTGCTGCTGACACAACCCTGTCGTCAGTGGTTTCATCTTATAATTCAGAAGGCTGGCGATGGTGTTTCGGTAATCAACTATTGAGAAGTCATACAGACGATACTATAGTGGGTTGCTTCTGTCCTCCTAAATTTAGTCAAAAACTACTTCACATAGTAAATACAATTCCCCATTCGACTGTTTTTTCTGAACGAGCTTTGATAGAAGAAGTAAATGGGTTTGACAATAATTATAAATGTGCTATGGATTACCATCTTTGGCTCAGGTTCACTCAATTATCAAAACCCAAACAATTTGATTATGCCACTGCTGAATTTTTACTGGGTGGTCGCTCCTCAGATATAAAATTAGCATTGCGGGAAGAATTTAGAGCTAGAAAGGAAGTTTTAAGGCAGTCAAAACTAGAATTATTGCTCTCTTTGGCAGTAGTAATAATGCGATATATTAAGCGACAACTGCGAATCACTACATTTGTCAAAAATAGTCCAGCATAATGGCAGTGAAGATAGATAATAAAAGTTGAGAGCAAATACGATATATGAAAATCGCTTATATTATTCCTCGTCTCAAAGATAGTGGATTAACGAGAATACCTCTGTGGCTGTCTAATAGTCTTTATCCTGAGCATGAGGTGAAGGTATTCTACTTTAGTGAAACTAATGCTCAAGAAAAATGCCTCAGCTTTAATGCTCCTGTTCAAAGAATAAGTTTCAACGGTTTTTGTCAGGAGTTAAAAAATTACGATATAGTCCACTCCCATGGATTAAAACCCGATCTGTACCTTGCCATTAATTACCATAAGATTAAAGGCATAAAGATTACAACCATTCATGGCTATCACGTCGATGAACTCAGATACGACAAAGGCTCTCTACTAGGTTATATATGGGGAAATTTATGGAACCTAGCCTGCCGAAAATTAGATTTAGCAATTTGCATAAGTCAGACAATGGAAAGATACTATCAAGGACTTGGCTATAAAAATACCACTGTAATTTACAATGGAATAAAAAAAATGGATGACAGTATAAAGACAATCAAAGAGAGTGATGGAAAAACTGGAGATAAAATTGTCATAGGTACAGTTTCTATCCTAAATAAAAGAAAAGGAGTGGAGCAAATTATACAAGTGTTACAGAAAAATACCCTGTACCATCTGATAGCAATAGGGGGAACATCTCAAGACATTAATCGATTGGAACTCTTGGCAGAAAAACTAGGAGTTGCCCAAAGATGTGTTTTTACAGGCTATCGAGAAAATCCCTGGGAAACCGCGATTAATATTGACGTTTTTGTTTTTCCATCTCGCTCGGAAGGATTTGGTTTAGCTCTAGTGGAAGCAGCTAATTTAGAAATTCCGATTATCTGTTCTGATATTCCGACATTTAGGGAAATCTTTCGAGAAAATGAAGTGACTTTTTTTCAGCTTGATGATATAGACGACTTGAACAACAAAATACTTATGTTAGATGAAATTAAAGACAAAGTTTCCCTGGCTAAGTTGAAAGCAGAAAAACTTTTTTCTTTGGAAAGTATGTGTTACAATTACTGTGACGAGTACAAAAAATTAATTGCTGCTAATTAAAAATTATGAACTATAACCATACATAAAAATAAAAGGAGGCTCTATTTAGATGATTGGGATTTGTAATTTATGCGGTTCTGTGGTGGTTCGGATACATCCAGGATATTTTGGTACTCGTTGTTTAAACTGTAGATCTACTAAAATTCATAGAGCAGTTGGTTTGACAATTGAATCTCTAAATTTTTCAACCAGTACCTCTGTTTACGAGTTGTCTTCTCGCGGAGCTTTGTATAAATTCTTAAAGGGTAAATTTAAAAATTTATACTTTTCTGAATACTTTGATGATGTACCTCTAGGGTTGATGAAGAACTCTGTTGTCTGTCAAGACGTTCAAAATCTTCTTCTCAACGACGAATCTTTTAATTTAGTGACTTCTACCGAAGTTTTTGAGCATGTTCCTGATGACAGCAAGGGTTTTTCTGAAATTTACAGAGTCTTAAAAAAAGATGGATATTTTATTTTTACCGTGCCTTTATCAGATAACCCGAAAACAGTTGAAAGATGTTTCTTACAGCCTGATGGGACTATCATACATCAGCTTGAACCTGAGTATCATGGCGATCGGATTCGAGGACAGGGAAGAGTTCTTGCCTTCAGAAATTACGGATTGGATATAACTGAACGGTTAGAAAGTTGTGGCTTTCACGCTGAAATACGTCTAGTAAACTCGACGCGCAATGTAATTGAAGATCAGAAGGTTATCATAGCAAAAAAAATGTAGTTCTATAACTGTCACTAAAAAATCAACTGGAGATGAGAATAAAATGTTAATTTCCTGCAAATACAACTCTCTTTTTATCCGTAATCCCAAAGTAGCGTTGTCGTCTTTGGAGAAATCTCTGAGAAAAATTATCTTAAATGACTGGGAATGTTTTAACTATATTTGAAACTTGACAAAAAGACTATGAGAGAATACTATAATTGCTTAAGTTACCAAAAGTAAAACTAGCAACCGTCAATCAAAATCCTCAACGTCAGCGAGACTACAGGAGTTATTATAACGAAGAAACTAAAAATATTATTAGTGAACATCTCAAGGAAGATATAGAATTGTTTGGATACTCTTTTTAGTAAAAGATAGCTTTAGATATTTATGCAACTTACGGCCTCCCTTGTCCTTTACAAAAATGATCCAGAGATAGTTATTCAAGCAATTAAATCTCTGTTCAGCACACCCATAGAAATTAATTTATCAGTAGTAGATAATTCTCCCACCGATGAACTCAAAAAAATCTTTGATAATTTTCAGGAATACGATATAGATTATTACTTCAATAATGGTAATAATGTTGGTTTTGGTCAAGGACATAACCTAGCTATTACTAGAGCTAAAAAATATGATTATCATTTAGTTATCAATCCAGATGTTTATTTTGATAATAATGTGATCACTGAACTTATTCACTACCTCGATAAGCATCAAGAGGTGGGATTGATTACTCCAAAAATATCTTACCCTAACGGGGACATCCAATACCTTTGCAAGCGTCAACCCACAGTTTTGACCTTATTTATTAGACGTTTTATTCCTCGAAAAATGCAATTTCTTTTTAAAAAGAGATTGGACTGGTATGAAATGCGAGATATCAGCTATAACCAGATAATAGAAGTACCGATTATTAGTGGTTGTTTTATGCTATTTAACAGAAAATATTTAGATGATATTGGCTATTTTGATAAAAATATGTTTATGTATTTTGAAGATTATGATTTGACCATGAGAATGTCTAAAAAATACAAAACCATACTTTATCCCCATGTCAATATTTATCATCATTGGGCAAGAGGAGCGCACAACTCTACTAAACTGGCTATAGTTTTTGCTCAATCTGCTGTGTATTTTTTCAATAAACATGGTTGGAAACTTTACTAAACTTAATTGAATAATCAATAATGAAAAACGTTTTAGTTACAGGTTCTACCGGCTTTATTGGCAGCCACTTACTGCCAACTTTACACCAACATAACTACCAGATAACAGCTGCAATTCGCCAGAAATTTGAGTTTCCCGCAACCCTGTCAATTAAGGCTATTCAGGTGGGTGAAATTGATGATATAACCGATTGGCAAGAAGCATTGCTAGGCATTGATACCGTTATTCATCTAGCAGGACGCGCTCATATCCTTCATGAGACTATATCCAATCCAGAAGCAGCATTTATAAAAGTTAACACTAAGGGGACTATTAACCTAGTTAAGCAGTCGCTAAAAGCGGGAGTTAAGCACTTTATTTTTGTCAGTTCTATTCATGCTATGGCTGCCGAAAGTGATGATATTCTTAACGAAAATTCTCCCTGTCACCCTGATAGTCCCTATGGTCGTAGTAAATTGCAAGCAGAACAAGCTTTAATTAACCTTGCCAAAGATAGCAACATGACTTGGACGATCCTTCGTCCTACTCTAGTTTACGGTCTTGGTAATCCAGGTAATATGGAGCGCTTGATGAAACTAATTAAACGGGGATTACCTTTACCTTTTGGTGCGGTAAAAAATCGTCGTAGTTTTGTCTTTGTGGGTAATTTGGTTGCTGCCATTATTACCTGTTTAGATCATCCTAATGCCGCTAATCAAATCTTTTTAATTAGCGATAACCAAGCTGTTTCTACTCCCCAATTAATTCGACTCATTGCTCAACAAATTCAACAACCCTGTCAATTGCTGCCCGTCCCCACTATTTTACTTAGATTCTTAGGTTATCTGGGTGATACCATAGAATCCATAACAGGGAAAAACCTCCCTTTTAACACCTATAGTATCGATCGCTTGCTTGGTTCTCTTGCCGTTGACTCTAGCCATATTCAAAAAACCCTAAATTGGCAACCTCCCTTTACTTTAGAGCAAGGATTAGCCCAAACAATTCAGCCAGAAAATTAGTGATCAGCTTGTCAAAAAGACTTCATAATTCAAGTTCCGCTTTGACAAAATCGGCAGTTTTATGGAGAGAAAACCCTACTTTAGCGGCTATCATCTGCATAGCGCGATTATCCCTTAAAATTTCCCCTTCGATTCCCTCTAATCCTTCCTTTTTGCCAATAGTGACTAAACGCTGTAGTAATTCTGTACCAATTCCTTGACCTTGATAGTCATCCCTAACTAATAGGTCAAATTCCGCCACATTAACGCCGTGCAGTTTATTTAAGCGTCCTATAGCGATAATTTCTGGTTCTTCCGTCTGATCGTTATTAATCTCTACCACTAAGCTCATTACTCGATCGTAGTCGATAAAACAAATGCGCGTAAGACGATCATAAGCGGTTTGGCGATCGAGATTGACAAGATGAAAATAACGATAATAAATGGTTTCTTCCGAGAGATAATGGTGAAATTGTCGCACTAAAGGCTCATCCGCTGCCCGAATCGGACGAATTAGCACCTTTAATCCTCTTTTCGTCGTCCAAGGACCTATATAATGTTCGGGATAGGGACGAATCGCCGGATGAGATAACTTTTCTGGGGGTGTAGTTGGAGGATGAAGAAGGATAGAAGCGGAAAGGGCGATTAATTGCTCTGAATCGGCAAAAAAGGGATTAATATCGATAGTTTTAATGCGAGGTTGTTCACTGACCAGGTGACTAAATTTAACGATTATTTGCTCTAAATTCGCTAAATTAAGCGATTTAATCCCATTTGTCCCGTTAAAAGCCCGATAAATCTTGGTTTTTTCTAAAAGTCGGCGAGCGAGATTAGTATTTAAAGGAGGTAGAGCGGTGGCGTAATCTTGAAAAATATCGACTAAACGGCCGCCAGTACCGAAAATTATCACCGGTCCGCACTGATCATCGTAATTAGAGCCGATAATTAACTCATATCCTCGATCGATTTCTAACATCGGTTGAATACTCACCCCGAGAAAATGCTCCCCACCCACTTGTGCGGTAATATTAGCTTCGATCGCCTGATATGCTTGTGCCACTGCCATAGAGGAAAAAAGCGGCAATTGTACCCCACCCACCGCGCTTTTATGGATAATCGTCTGGGAATGCAGTTTCATCACCACGGGATAACCGAGAGATTCAGCGAGATTAACTGCTTCTGCGGCACTTTCAGCAATTTTAGTGACAATAACAGGGATTCCATAAGCTTTGAGTATATCTAAAGACTCTGGCTCACTGAGAATTGTTCTATCCCCTGCTTGCTCGATAATCTGGCTAACTAAAACTCGATCGGAGCCATTTTCCTGAGAATTGGTTAAAATTGGCGTTTGATAAAGACCGCGCAGATTCTCTTCATATTTCCAGAGCAAATTAAACACCCGGGCCGCCGAATCGGGATAGCGATAGGTGGGGATACCCTGCTGATTTAATAACGCTACTCCCTCTGCAATGCCCTCTCCCCCCATCAAACTTGCTAAAATGGGTTTTTTGCTATTTTGAGCGATTGAAGCGATTCTATGAGCAATTTCTCGCAGATCAGTGTTAAAGCGAGGCGAGAGAATCATCAACACCGCGTCGGTATGTGCATCCGCTAAAGCGATCTCTAGGGCGCGAGCGTAGCTATCGGGATCGCTGCTGCGACGCAGATCGATAGGATTTTGGGGGACAATATCCGCGGGAACAAGAGGAGCTAGTTTTTCGATCGTTGCGGGGGTAAGGGTTGCCAGTTGTCCATCTTCCGCCAGTAAAGCCGAGGCCGCTAAAAGAGCGGGAGCCACACCATTGCTGATGATTGTCAAGCGTTTTCCCCGGGGAAATCGGGGAATTTTCGCTAAAACTTGCGTGATATTCAAGAGATCGGCCAGTCTTTGTACTTCCACGATGCCACAACGAGCAAAGGCAGCGGAGAGAGTTAGCTGATCGCTGGTTAATTTGCCAGCATGGGAAAGAGAAGTGGGGTCAAAGTCGGTACTGTGGCGACTAATGGCGATAATTGGTTTATTTAGGGCAACTTCTCGGGCCGAGGACAGAAAAGAGCGGGCATTATTCAGGGATTCCAGGTAGATAACGATGCTTTTGGTTTGGGGATCGTCTCCCAAATAATAGAGTAATTCGCCCCAATCCACATCTAAAAGAACTCCGAGGGAGATAAAGTGACTAAAACCGACATTTTCGCTTAAACTCCAATCAAGCATGGCAGCAGCGATCGCCCCACTTTGACTAATCAGGGCAATTGAACCAGTTTTCGGCAGGATGGGGGAAAAGGTGGCGTTAAGATTTTGGCTTATATTGCAGATTCCTGAGCTATGGGGACCGATGATGCGTAATTTTTGACCAGCGATCGCTTTAATTTCCCTAAGTAAATTTTCCCCCATCTGTCCAGTTTCCCGAAAACCCGTGGAGAGAATCAGGGCGCATTTAACCTGTTTTTCGACAGATTGGGCGATAATAGCGGGAATTTCGGGAGCGGGGGCGGTGATAATTACCAGATCGATCGCCGCCTGGATATCTGGTAAACTGCTATAGCTGGGAAGATCGAGCCAGTTTTCGGGGTGAGGATTAACTAGATAAAGACGGTGCTGACCGGGATTATGATGGAGATTATTTAAAAGAGTGCGATCGAGTTGGGGATTTTGGCGATTAAATCCCACCACAGCGATGTTTTTTGGCTCAAAAAAGGCTCTTATGGTTTGATGTTCGCCACCACGAGGCTCTAAGATGGAATTTAACATAAGTGGGTGGGTGGAATTAAATATAAGATGAACGTAGGTTGGGTTGAAGCATGAAACCCAACGCCCGCATGGGTTACGCTACCGCTAACCCATCCTACAAATAATTGTGCCTCCCTACTTAAGTAGGCTAGGAGGTATTTAAACCGGTTATTGTTCCAGTGTTCCGGTGTTCCCCGATCAACCTAGACCAATTCTAGCTGTTTAATCAGGGTTCGATCGGTGTAATTAATTTTGTCTAGGTAGGGTTGGCTGAATAAATCTAAAAACTTGGTTGGATAAGGTTTTCAGACTTTTTTTCCCTCAAAAAGTGCCGACCATTGGAGTGATGGGGGGAAAATTTTAGGGACTTTTTCCCTGAAAATTAGGTAATTGACCTCCTCAAAATCGGTAAAACCCTACACCCCACACCCCACACCCCACACCCTGCCACCAGGAAAAACTTTTTCACCAAACCCTAGGCAGCGATCGGCAATAAAACAGCCCTAGCCGATGAACATTTTCCCCAAGAGATCTAGTAAACTAACTGATGCTGTAAATATTTAGAGACAGACGATGGAACTGGAATATCCCGAGGATTTGAGATACCTAGAAACCCACGAATACGTCAGACTCGAAGGTGAAATCGCTACCTTGGGAATTAGTGCTTTTGCCGTCGATCAATTGGGTGATATCGTGTTTCTAGAATTGCCCGAATTGGGAGAGGCGCTGGAAGTAGGTAGTAGTTTCGGCACGATTGAATCGGTAAAAGCGGTAGAAGATCTTTATCCTCCCGTCTCGGGAACCGTAGTCGATCGCAATCAAGCGATGATTGACTCCCCCGAATTAATTGCCGATGATCCCCACGGGGAGGGTTGGTTATTAAAAGTGCGGGTAGAAAATCCCGATACTGCCTTGGCTGATACCCTCTCCGCTAGTGAATACCGCGCCCAAGTAGCAGGGGAAAGTTAACTAATATTAACAACACGGAGCCAGACCCTCACACTATCATAGGCATAGAAAGAATTAAAAATCCAGGAAGCGATCGAGTCTTCCTGATTTTTGTCTCTAAACCGTGCTGAGACGAAATTCTAGCCCGAATCGAGTGAGGTTTCACTATTTACCCAATCTATGCTAAATCCTAATCTCGCGGCGATCGAACTTTCCAAAGAGGAGGTTCAACGCTACTCTCGACACATTATTCTGCCCGAAGTGGGCTTAGAAGGTCAAAAAAAACTAAAAGCCGCCAGTGTTCTCTGCATCGGCACCGGGGGACTCGGTTCCCCGCTTTTACTCTATCTAGCGGCGGCTGGCATCGGTAGAATCGGTATTGTTGACTTCGATATCGTCGATAGTTCCAATCTGCAACGTCAAATTATTCACGGCACTTCTTGGGTAGGTAAACCGAAAATTGTTTCCGCTAAGGACAGAATTCTAGAAATTAACCCCTACTGTCAGGTGGATTTGTACGAAACCCGCATAAGTTCCGAAAATGCCCTTGACATTTTAGCCCCCTATGATGTAGTCATCGACGGGACGGATAATTTCCCCACCCGTTATCTGACTAATGATGCCTGTGTTCTTCTCGACAAACCCAACGTTTATGGCTCAATTTTCCGCTTTGAAGGACAAGCAACCGTTTTTAACTACCAAGGCGGTCCCAACTACCGCGATCTCTATCCCGAACCGCCACCACCGGGGATGGTTCCCTCCTGTGCGGAAGGCGGTGTTTTAGGAGTTTTACCCGGAGTAATCGGCACAATTCAAGCCACAGAAGCCATTAAAATTATCCTCGGCGCACCGGATACCCTTAGTGGTCGTTTACTGCTTTACAATGCTTGGGAAATGAAATTCCGTGAGTTAAAATTGCGCCCGAATCCCATCCGTCCCGTCATTGAAAAATTAATTGATTACGAACAATTCTGCGGTATCCCGCAAGCGAAAGCACAAGAAGCGGCAGAACAGCAAAAAATGACAGAAATGACCGTAGTAGAGTTAAAAGAACTACTTGACAGCAATGCCAATGATTACATTCTCATCGATGTGCGTAATCCCAACGAGTACCAAATCGCTAATATCCCCAACTCGGTGTTAATTCCCTTACCCGATATCGAAAATGGTGCGGCAATTCCCAAAATTAAGGAATTAGTCAACGGTTATCGTCTCATCGCCCATTGTAAGATGGGGGGACGTTCCGCTAAAGCCCTCGCTATCCTCAAAGACGCAGGTATCGAAGGAATTAACGTCAAAGGTGGTATCAGCGCCTGGAGTCGCGAAGTCGATTCCACTGTACCAGAATACTAATTTTGGCCCTGGGGTTTTGGGGTTTTGGGGTGTTAGGGTTTTGGGGTATTAGTTGAATTTCCCCATTCCCTATCCCCCCATCTCCCTAGGGTTGATTCAAGGTAGGGTTGATTCATGAATCAACCCTACCCCATTCCCCATCCCCCCATCTCCCCTTCTCTGTGTTTCCTGTTCTCTCTGAATCTGTTAAGATCAAGGCCAGTTAGCCTTAAAATCCTCGGTGTGAGCGAACGATGAAAAACCATATTAAAAAAATTGCTAGTTGGAGCGCAATCGCTACTATTTCCCTTGGCTTAGTAGAAATGAACCGAACAGCGATCGCATTTGGCAACAATAATCAATTTAGTGCCTGTATCAGTCAGATTGTCCGCACGGGAGTCAGTCCCGAAGATGCCGCCACCGCTTGTTCAGAAGCATTAATTCCTAAAGAATTATCCCGCTGTGTGGTGATGATTAAATCCAAAACCCCGATCGATGGTAATCTGGCCCTGCAAGCTTGTTTTCAAGTGCGTCGTCCTATTGACCTAGGTAATTGTGTAGTCGATATCCATCGCGCTGCCCCCTTATTTGCCACTAATTCCCTCAAACAAACGGAAACAGCCAAGGAACCTGATAAATTAGGGATTTCTAAACAGGTTTTAGATTCCTGTCGTCAAAGTTTATTACCCGGTCGCTTTTCCGAGTGCGTTATCGCTGTCAGTCGTGGTGCGGACAAAAATAATCCCTCCCAAGCTTTACAAACCTGTTTAAGTGCCGAGGATTTCCCCAGAGATCTATTCCCCAGTTATCCCCAAAATCAAGACCAGAGACCTTAATCAAGATTATTTGGCTCTCTTATTTTGGGAATATACGGAAAAACCAGAAAACGTTAAAGATTGAACCATCAATCAGACGAGTTCGGCGGCTTAGGAAAGGTACACTTAACCGTAATATTTAAATTACTTTTAGCGGTTCCTTTAGTAATATAAGGGATTCCTACCTCACCGCCGATTTCCACACCAAATTGTAAAGTGACTTCCTCAATGTTGGCAATGGCTAAATTGCGAAAAGCGTTTAAGGTATAAGTAGTGTAGGTACGAATTGTATCTTCAATTGTCTGAAAATTCTGTAAAACTTGCTGTTTATCTGGTACATTAATTACCCCTTTAGCAACTCTTCCCTCGGTTTTTACTGTCTCGGCAGGAATTTCTAGGTCATCGGTGGACTCTATATAAATTAGAGTGTTTTCGTCAATTTGGATCGGAGTTAGTCGAGTCATAAATAATGCAAAAATTGAAAATTAACTTTTTTCTTAACTATTTCTTGGCTCTCCCATACTTGTGGTGATAAGAAAAGGTCATCTAAGGGAGGGCGTATGCTTTCCTTGCAGTTTACCAAAAAATAACCTAATATAAAAAATATTTCTATCCCTTGCTGACTGCTTATGGTTCGCTACGCCCTTGTCATCGGCATTAACGATTACAATAACCGGAACTTTCTACCATCTTTGAGCAAACCGGCGCAAGATGCGGAAGCTGTTGCCCAATTCTTGGAGAATACCGGGACATTTGCCAATGTAGAACGCCTACCCAATCGCTGGATTGCCGCAGAAAAACGCTACGAAGTTGTTCCAGGAAAGGTAACGGGGAATGAAGTCTTGCAAGCCTTACAGCAAATTTTATCGGGAGAGCAGACCAAAAATCAAGAAGTCTTGATCTATTTTTCAGGACACGGGTTTCGTCTGACCAATCGCATCGGTGACGGGGAAGCCTATCTTGCCACCTCCGATAGCCAACCCGACGGCGAAAATGCCATTTCTTTAGACCGAGAACTCAATCCTCTATTGCGGCGTTCTAATTTGAGTAATCTGGTGGTAATGCTAGACTGTTGCCATGCGGGGGCGTTATTGCCCGAAAATCGGGGACTAGATCCCATTTTGCTGGAACCTAGCCTTTCAGCATTTAAGGAGAAGCAAGATTACTACCTAATCACCGCCTGTCGGTCAGAACAGGTGGCTTGGGAAGATAAGAAATACAGTTTGTTCACCGCCGCCTTACTCGAAGGACTGTCCCAAAAAGAGGCGGACCTAAAAACGGGAGAAATTAGTGGCGATCGCCTGTTTGATTTTGTTTCGCGGGAATTGCGAGGGAAGGGTCAAGAACCGATTCGCATGGGAGTTGGGCGATCGATAATTCTGGTCAAATATGGGGCGCAACCTCAAGTTACAGAAGTGGAACCGTTACTAGATGAGAAGGGAGAATTGCGCTGTCCCTATCAAGGATTGCTGGCGTTTACTAAGAAAGAACGCCCATTTTTCTTCGGACGCAAGCGAGTGGTGGACGACATCAAATCTAAGCTGGATCGGCTAAATTTTGTCCCTCTGATTGGTGCTTCTGGAAGTGGTAAATCTTCGGTAGTTCTGGCGGGATTGATGCCCTGGTTGGAAGAATTAGGATGGCACATTCTCGAACCGATCAAGCCTGGATTTAAGCCGTTGACAAAGTTAGAAAGCCTACTGTTATCCTATTTTCCAGATTGCGAAAAATTGCTGGATGAATGTATCAATAATCCAGCCAGCGAAGGCTTAAACCCGCTATTAGAGCTTTTTCCCCGCGAACACAAATTCTTGCTGGTGGTAGATCAATTTGAGGAATTATTCACTTTTGCTCTAGAGGAACAGCGCGATCGCTTTATTGAATTGATTACTCAAGTTGCCACAATTCCTGACTCTCCTCTGGCAGTTGTCGCTACCATGAGGGCGGATTTCATTGAACCCTGTTTGCGTTACGATGGGCTGCGACAACTGATTCAAAATAACGCCGAATACCTGCCAGATCTAAGGGGATTAGATTTGCTAGAAGCTATCACCGAACCAGCCAAACTGCAAGGCTATGAAGTTACGAAAGAATTGCTCAATAAAATCCTTGAAGATATTAAACAAGAACCAGGATTTTTACCATTATTAGAGTTTGCTTTAACCCAGCTTTGGCAGAAACGAGATGAGGCAAAACATCGGCTGACTTTAGATACTTATGAGGCGATAGGTGGGATAGTAGGAGCGTTAAATTGTCAAGCTGATAAAGTTTACGAATACAAAGATTATAAACAAGACTTACCGCAGCAGGAGCGAACGGAAGCAGAGAAAGCTTTAATTAAGCGAATTTTCTTGAATCTTCTGCAAATAGGAGATGGGGAAAAAGATACCAGATTGCGTCAATCAAAAGCCTTTATCTTGTCTCTAGCTGGAGATAATCAAGAAGGACAAAAAGTTTTAAAAGAACTGATTGAAGGAAAACAAGGATTAGTAAAAGGTCGCCTTTTAGTGACGGGAAAAACTGAACGAGAAGAAGAAGCTTGGGTAGATTTGGCACATGAAGCTTTAATTGAAAAGTGGGACAACCTGAATCTGTGGCGAACCGAAACTCGCAAGGGTAGAGAATTAGCCAAACAGGTGGATAAAGATGCCAAAGACTGGCAAAAAAATAACAAATCCCAGGGTTATTTGTGGTCGGGTGACAAGTTAGCAGATGCGGAGAAAATTCTGCAAGAATATCAAGACACGGTGGAGACTACGAAATTGGCTAAAGAGTTTCTCCAAGCTAGTAGCCAGCAAGAATTATATAATTACCTCCGCAGTTCAGACATTGATAATTTAGAGCGAGAGACATTAGAAAAGGAAGCAGCCAATAAATCATTTTTAAACCGAGAAAAGTTGAGAAACTTACTCGAAGATGAGAAGGAAAAAGCACAGATAAGGCTGTCAGCGTCCTGGTTGCTGAAGCAGTGGGGAGAGGAGGTTCCTATCTGGACAGCAGAGGTTGATAAGCAAGGAAATATTGCCCTCTCAATCATCGCAGAAAACGACCTACCAGCCACAGTAATCGAAGAGTTAGAAGACGGAATAAACCTAGAAATAGTGGAAGTTCCCGGCGGTGAGTTTTGGATGGGTGCTTCTGAAGGAGAAGAAGGAGCATATCCAAATGAGCGTCCGCAACACAAAGTCAAGGTTTCTCCCTTTCTGATGGGCAAATATCTAGTAACGCAGGCGCAGTGGCGAGTAGTGGCTTCTATGCCTAAAATTGAACGGGATCTTAACCCAGAACCTTCCTACTATAAAGGGTATAGCCGCCGACCAGTGGAATGTATTAGTTGGTACGAAGCAGTGGAATTTTGTGAGAGACTATCACTCTGGTCACAGGAAAAAGGAAAAGGCTATCAATACCGTTTACCCAGTGAGGCAGAGTGGGAATACGCCTGTCGTGCAGTTATCAGTGAGTTAACTTTAGCCGAATGGAATCAGAAATATAACCAACCGTTTCACTTTGGCGAGAAGATTTCCCCAGCTTTGGCAAATTATCTAGAAACTCTTCGTGGAAAGACGACGACTGTAGGAAGGTTTCAAGTAGCGAATCTTTTTGGACTCTACGATATGCACGGCAATGTTTTAGAGTGGTGTACAGACCATTGGTATAAAAAGTATGAGGATGCGCCTAATGATGGTAGTGCTTGGCTGAGTGAGAATGAGGCTAATGAGGCTAATTTTCGTTTGCTAAGAGGTGGTTCTTTCCGCATTACTCCCGATTACTGCCGTTCTGCTGCACGCTATCAGGAGCGTCCCAACCTAAGAAGCGATCGCATCGGGCTGCGGGTAGTTGCGTCGTCGAGGAAGGTGATTCAGTGAACAGTTAACAGTTATTGCTTGTGCCAATGCTCTGGCTTGGTATATATAGTTGTTTCAAATAAGAATGAGATAAGACTCACCTAGCTCACTATTATTGTCAGTAAGCACTCCCGTAGGGGCGAAGCATTCGGGCAATAACCTATCGCTGAAACCGTAGATTTCTTATCCGAATGCTTCGCCCCTACAACCTCAAATACCAATTTAAATGATGAAAAGCTTATGTCTCAAACTTATTTGAAATGACTATAACATCTAGCCAGCAGACTACCTGAATAATTAGCGAGCAGGATGCTCGCATTCCCTTAAATCTAAGGCACTAAATTAGCTGTTTCAATCCAGTAGTATGCTATACTTATTACAGGTATAAACTCGTAAATTGGAGGAAAAAGCCATCAATAATGATACCCACTCCCGAACAGATGCTTACTTGCATTAGAATGTGTCAAACCTTGTCTAACTTCTATACCGATATTCATCTATTTCGGTATGATGAAAATAGTAATGTGAGCATCTTGCTCACTAATGTGGAGTTTGAAGATGAATCATCAACCTGATTTTTACCAAATGTCTCGCCCAGAATTAAGAAAATATGTCCTCTCCCATCGAGAAGATGATGAAGCCCTAAGAATTTATATGGATAGAATGCGAACTGAATCAGGTGTAACTAGATTTACCCTTACTCCTAGCCAAGAAGACATGAAGAAATTAGAAGAATTTCTCAAGGCAAAAATGGATAAATAAAATCAATTTAACTTGCTTGTACCAAGGCTCTGCCTTAATGTATGCTTCAGGTAGAACCTGGGAACGAGATGAACGAGACGAATCACCGATTCTTCAAAATTCCCAAAATCGCTGCATCTCTAATAATCATCAGTTATAATAAAAATGCCAGCAAAAGATATTTATCATGATACCGTGAGAACTGCCTTAGACAAAGATGGCTGGACAATTACCCATGACCCCCTAATTATTCGCTGGGGAAAAAGAGATTTATATATTGACTTAGGAGCAGAAAAAATTATTGCCGCCGAAAAAGACAATCAAAAAATTGCCATTGAAATTAAAAGTTTTGTTGGCAAATCATCTATCGATGACTTAGAAAAAGCATTAGGACAATATATTTTATACTATGATTTATTGACAAAACTAAAATCTGAAAGAACTTTATATTTAGCAATTCATCAACAAGCTTTTGCCGATATTTTTGAAGATCCTATTGGTCAAGTTTTATTAGACAACAAACGATTAAAATTATTAATTTTTGACGAAATTGAGGAGGTTATTTTAAGATGGATAGGTTAGAAAAAATGAGAAAAATTATTATTGAATCTCTCCGTTATTATGCAAACTTGCGCTATGCTACTGGAGAGGTAAACCGCCTCCTCATTATTGACAAAGACTCTGATAACTATCTAATTCTCTTAGAAGGTTGGGATAACCGAGAAAGAGTACATGGCTGTTTACTGCATTTACAAATTATTAATGGTAAAATCTGGATACAACGAGACGGAACCGAAGACGGTATTGCCACTGATTTATTAGCCGCCGGTATTCCTAAAGAGCAAATTGTCCTTGCCTTTAAACCCGAACATATTCGACCCTATACTGAATTTGCTGTAAATTGACATCCTCGCCGCCGTAAAACGGACGGCGATTCCCAAACCTCACGATTTAGGTTTCTGCTTCTTTCCCTTGCGGGGTTCCGCACCTGCCTTAACAGATTTACTCTGTTCTGGTCTTATGGTCGCTCTACAGACTGAC
>NZ_JAPZQM010000726.1:0-23496 GCF_027530565.1 Microcystis sp. LE19-10.1B
ACTTGCTGAATAATGGTAAAACCCTTTGAAAATAAGGCTTTTGACCTGTTAAAATCTGATGTTAGTGCAAGAAAATAGGATTGGGACATTCAAAAACCTTGCATTATTCTCTTCGTAGTACATAAACTGGTAAAAAAAAAGAGGGCAACAAAGCCTGAAACGACCGACTCCTGACGACCGGCTACTGACTCCTACCCCCACGAAAAACTTTTTCAGCAAACCCTAATTACTAGCTTGCATAAATGAGATGCTCCCTGGAGATTCGTGCGATCGCTCTGTATAATCAATGATCCCGAACCTTGGTGATTAAAAAAGCGTTAATTG
The DNA here is from genome assembly GCF_027530565.1 of Microcystis sp. LE19-10.1B. Taxonomy (NCBI): domain Bacteria; kingdom Bacillati; phylum Cyanobacteriota; class Cyanophyceae; order Chroococcales; family Microcystaceae; genus Microcystis; species Microcystis sp. LE19-10.1B. The sequence continues at coordinate 325 of NZ_JAPZQM010000726.1, forward strand.
CTTTTTTATCACTGTTCTCTGCTTGAGAGAGAAAAAAACCTTAACCGAGTAGTATTGACTCCCCCCTCATCACCCCAGCAATTTGTCGGTCTAACTGTTCTAAATTTTCCGCTGGTTCAAGGCAGCATAACCCTTGACAAATTAACCCAAATGTGCTAGAGGGCAAACTGGCATCGACTCGATACACCGCAGTGGGCAAATAGCGACTTAACAGCGACTCGATCGAGCTTTCCGGGGCGCGCAGACAGAAACCGTGACGATAGTGATCGAGGGCAACAAATAAACTGGGGCAAGCGGTGGGGGACTCTTCTAGGATGGTACTAAAAGATTGCAAGGCCTTTTCGGCCCGATCGAGATATTCTAGATTTTCCGTCAATCGCGACAGACGCAATAAATTAGCGATCGCAATTCCGTTGGCCGAAGGGGTGGCATTATCCGTATAACCCCGTTCTCGCACGATCAGATCGAGACTATGATCAGAAGCAGTATTAAAATATCCCCCCTCATCCTCGGCCCAAAACCAGCGATCAAATTCCCCCTGTAAATCGATAGCCGCCTCTAACCAGCCAGTTTCTTGCGGTTTAGCGGTTTGCAAGTCCAGCAAAGCCTTAATAAAATAGGCAAAATCCTCCGATTGGGCCAAAACCGAGGCCTGACCCTGATAATTCAAGCGCTGAAAACGTCCATCTAACCACTGATGCTTGAGAATAAACTCGGCCGCTTGAGTAGCCATTTGCCAGTACAAAGGTTCGCTAAAGACGGCAAAGGCCCGGGCTAAACCAGAAATCATCAAACTATTCCAAGCGACAATCATTTTCGTATCCGTTACCGCCGGAATGCGTCCCGGCCAAGAGACAGTTTTCGCCTCCTGATTGTCTCTGGCCGGGGGAAAAAGAGCTAATTGGGCTTGAGAACTGCCATAACGCCGAATAAATAACTTATCGAGCATATTTTCTATCTCCTCCCCTAATTCTCCCCCTTGCCGACGTTGCAGGACATTACGACCCTCAAAATTCCCCTCGGCAGTGACGGTAAAATTAGCCTGCAGCAGCCCCAATTCCTCGGTCGAGAGATAATCCCTTAACGACCGATCCGACCAGACATAAAAGGCCCCTTCCTCCGGCTCCCCATCCGTGGCCTTCTCAAAACTATCGGCATCTTGGGCCGCATAAAAATAACCTTCTGGGGCGGTCATTTCCCGTTTTAGCCAGTTAACCGTGCCTTTAATCCCTCTCTCAAAGGCCGCCTCTCGATCACCCGCACTCCACAAATTGGCTAAATATTCGACAATTTGCCCGTTATCGTAGAGCATTTTTTCAAAATGGGGAACTGTCCACGTCGAATCCACCGTATAACGATGGAATCCTCCCCCCACATGGTCATAGATTCCCCCCAGGGCCAGATCTTCCCCCCGTTGATAGGCCGCTTGCCGGAGGGAATCGTCAAAATCGTCACCAAAGCGACTACCCTGCAAAGCCAGATGAGAATATGGAATCATCGGAAAACTGGGCCGACCGTAATTATTGGGATTAACCCGAATCACCGCCGTATTTGTCTCGATTCCTGTGGCTAAAAGGTAAGGAGCGGCTAAATTGGTCTCTGCTCGGGGTAAAATAGCTGATTGACGCAGTGCGCCCAGCATTTCGGCCGTAAATTTGCTTAATTTCTCCTTTTCCTCGTCATAATAACGACGTACCGATTGCAACACTTGCAGAAAACCGGGCCGGTTAAAGCGCGGTTGCACGGGAAAATAGGTGCCACCATAGAAGGGAATTAAACTATCCGGTGTTAGGAAGACATTCAGAGGCCAACCCCCTTGACCGACCATCATCTGCAATGCTTGCATATAGATACTATCGATGTCCGGTCTTTCCTCGCGATCAACTTTGATCGGTAAAAAATAGTGATTGAGATAATCGGCAATGGCCCGATCGGAAAAAGCTTCTCCTTCCATAACCGTACACCAATGACAGCTAGAATAACCGATCGAGAGAAAGATCGGTTTATCTTCCCTCCTGGCAATTTCTAGGGCGCTGTCACACCAATACCACCAATCGATCGGGTTTTCGGCGTGTTTTCGCAGGTAAAGACTTTCGGATGCAGCCAGATGATTAGTCATGGGAAAAGGGGATTTTTTGCTCTTGCTGCTTATTAGTTTAAGCTAATTAGAGACTAACCGGAATCAAGCCTCTGCTTATGCTGAAAACTTCGATCGCCCTAGGATTTTTTCTCACTCAATCTTTGCCCCTTAATCCGCAAGTACAAGGGGTGGCTAATCATTTAATTGGGGTTATGGATACGACGCAACAAGCGCAGACTAACCCCCGCATTGCTAAGGTGCAAATGATTACCTGTGCCGTGGATTTTTCCCCCAAACAGGATAGTATTTATCTTTATCAGGAACAGGCAATTATCGATCGCTTAAATCAACCCTATCGTCAAAGAATTTTAGTCATTCAACCTAGCCCCGATAATTCCACTGTGGAATCAAAAGCCTATAAGTTAAATAATGCCCCTAACTTTATTAATTTTTGTAACAAAGACTTGACAGAAAGAAGATTAAATGTATCAGATTTGGCTGAGTCGGTGTGTACTGTGTTTTTAAAACCGATAGCGGGGGGTTATCGGGGAGAAACTCCCCCCCAGGGTTGTCCCACTAATGTCAGAGGTGCGGTGAAAATAACTAATACAATTATTCTACATTCCCAGGGCATGGATACCAGCGATCGAGGTTATGATAGCCTTGGGCAGCAGGTATGGGGAGCGCAGGATAATTTCTATCAATTTCGCTGGCAAAAACCCTAAAATCGGCTTTCCTGTTTCATTAATGCCACATCGGCAGCAAAATAGGTCAAAATCAAATCGGCCCCCGCTCGTTTCATACTGATTAAAGTTTCCAAAATCAGGCTTTTTTCGTCAATCCAGCCCTGTTTTGCCGCCGCTTTAATCATTGCGTATTCACCACTGACGTTGTAAGCGGCGACGGGAAGATGGCTACTATCGCGCAGACGACGGATAATATCGAGGTAGGCCAGAGCAGGCTTAACCATAATAATATCTGCCCCTTCTATTATGTCTAAACTGGCTTCCCGTAACGCTTCCCGACTATTAGCCCCATCCATTTGATAGGTTTTCTTATCACCAAATTTTGGTGCTGATTCTAAGGCATCTCGGAAGGGACCATAATAAGCAGAGGCATATTTAGCCGTATAAGCGAGAATTCCCACATCCAAATAGCCAGCCGCATCTAAAGCTCGACGGATCGCCCCAATCCTACCATCCATCATATCGGAAGGAGCGACGAAATTAGCCCCGGCTGCCGCTTGCGAGAGCGACATTTTCACTAAAACTTCTAGGGTTTCATCATTGAGAATTTTACCGTCCTCCACAATACCATCATGACCATAAATCGAAAAAGGATCGAGGGCAACATCGGTAATAATAATTATTTCAGGGACTTCTTTTTTAATCGCTTTCACCGCCCTTGGCACTAAACCATCGGGATTATAACTTTCTCTACCGAAATTATCTTTTTTATCTTCGGCAATCAGGGGGAAAAGAGCGATGGCATTAATGCCTAAATTATAAGCATTAACCACTTCTTTGAGCAATAAATCAAGGGAATAACGATAACAATCGGGCATAGAAGGAATAGCAACCCTTTGATTTTCTCCCTCCATGATAAAGAGGGGATAAATCAAGTCATTAACGGTTAATTCAGTTTCACGAACAAGACGGCGAATCGCTGGAGTATAACGAAGACGACGGGGACGAATCAGCATGATAACAGCGCGTCAAAAATAAAAAGTAAACAGTAAATAGCTGGTTTTGCTCTGGTTTTTTACCTAGGCAAAAACCGGGGATAGGACGATCAAATAATCCTGATCCCCCTGACTAATTAGTGAAAATCGGGACTATGACGAATCAAACTCATAAACTCTTGACGAGTCTTAGCAGAATCGGCAAAAATACCGCGCACGGCACTCGTAGAAGTCCAAGAACCGGGTTTTTCAACCCCGCGCATTACCATACACATATGAGTCGCTTCAATCACCACAGCTACCCCTTGAGGTTGTAGTAATCCTTGCAAAGCATCGGCAATTTGTGCGGTTAAACGTTCCTGTACTTGCAGTCGTCTGGCGTACATTTCACAGATGCGGGCAATTTTCGATAAACCGATCACTTTCCCGTTAGGAATATAGGCAACATGAGCGCGTCCGATTATCGGTAAAATATGGTGTTCACAGGAGCTAAACATATCGATGTCTCGGATTAAAACCATCTCGTTAGCATTCTCGTGAAAAACTGCCCCATTCAGCAATTCATCCAGGGATTGCTGATAACCAGAAGTGAGAAATTTTAGGGCTTTTACTACTCGTTTAGGAGTGTCTCGTAAACCTTCGCGATCGGGATCTTCTCCTGATCCTAACAGCAGTGTTCTTACCGCTTGCATCATCTCGGCTTCCGATACCGGCGATTTAGGTTCGGTAATCACTTCGGGAAAGTGATTGTAGTCATCATTGTCGAAAATTGCTTTGGACTTAGCTAAGGTCATAGATATTTTTACAGACTCCAATAGTTAATTGATCGGCAAAGTTTTCTGATTTTACCAATTGTCAATAAATACCCTTTGCTAGAGTATTTATTTTTCTGGGCATCTAGACGATAACTAATGAAAGCTATCGGTTTATTTCCTCGTCTTTGGGGTTATCTCCGTGGGGAAACCTGGAAAAATTGATTTTCCTAGTCACCGAAAAAGTCTTGAGTATCTCCCTAGTTAATTGAGGGCAGAGTTCTACTGCATAATTAATTTATTTTGTCAAGTAGTTCATTTGTTTGTTAGGGCAGGTTTCCTAGAATGATAATCGTTATCATTTTAACAAAAAATTTAGATTTACCAACAAAAATTTTGTCGCCAGATAAAGATAGTCCCGTTAAGCTATTTAACTTATTTTGAAGATGTAGAGAGATTTTGCGATTTTATCGCTTATATTCAGCAATATTACTGATTTTTTGGTATTCTTCCTCCGAGTATAAATCCGCCAGAGAAGCAAGGCGATCAAGAAAGAGGATTCCTTCCAGATGATCGTATTCGTGTTGAAAGATGCGCGCGACAAAATCCCTGAAAACTTGACGGATTTCGCCACCATTGCGATCGCAATAGGCTACCTCGATCCACTGATGACGGGGGACAAAACCGCGTAAATTGGGGACACTGAGGCAACCTTCCCAACCCTTGACCATTTCCTCGCTGACCCGCAAAATGCGAGGATTAATCACGGCAGTGGGTGGCATCATCGGAGCGTCGGGATAACGAGGATTGGGGTGAGAAGCAACGATAAACAGACGCAGAGACCGAGCAACTTGGGGCGCGGCGATTCCCACCCCGTGGGCAGCTTGCACGGTGCTAATCAGGGAATCGATCAAATTTTGACAGTCAGCATCGAGAAGATTATCGATCGCTGCTGCTTTTTGCTGTAGAATTGGATTTCCTAATTGGGTGATTGTTAAAACTTGCGTCATCTGTCTAAAGATTAATTGTTTCGCTCTGAAAATCATTTTATCTTGAGGGGAAAAATCTCGCTAAACTGATAAGGTTTCCCCGCAGCAGCACTAGAGCAACTTTGTTAATCAAAATTAACCGTGGATAGGCGTTGGGTTTCATGCTTCAACCCAACCTACGTTCATCTTATATTTAATTACACCCACCCACTTAATCAAAATTAACCGTGGACAGCAGCGCCCAACAACTTTGGCATAATCTCCTAGAGCGTCTAAAATTACTATTAACCCGTCCCGCTTTCGAGACTTGGTTTCAAACGGCGACGGTTAAAGAATGGCAAAACGATCGCTTAGTAATTCAGGCTGCCAATCCCTTTATTCTTAACCATCTTCAGAAAAATTATCTGTCAACAATTGCCGAAGTAGTGCAGGATATCGTCGGTTATCCCGTCGAGATTCAACTCACGGCACAACAGGGCGATTTGATCGCTATTTTCCAGCCTCACACTAGCTTAGAATCAGAATTATCTCCCACCAATCAACTTAACCCTAAATATAATTTTTCCCGTTTTGTTGTCGGGCCAACTAATCGCATGGCCCACGCGGCCGCTTTAGCGGTGGCGGAATTACCTGGACGCGAATTTAACCCGCTTTTTCTCTGTGGTGGGGTGGGGTTAGGTAAAACCCATTTAATGCAAGCGATCGGTCATTATCGTCTAGAATTATATCCCCAATCTAGGGTTTTTTATGTATCGACGGAACAATTTACGAATGATTTAATCACCGCTATCCGTCAAGATAGTATGGAAAGTTTTCGTAATCATTATCGCCATGCGGACATATTATTAGTGGATGATCTGCAATTTATTGAAGGAAAAGAATACACTCAAGAAGAATTTTTTCATACCTTTAATACCCTGCACGAAGCGGGAAAACAGGTAGTTTTAGCCTCCGATCGCCTCCCCAAACAGATTCCCAGTTTACAGGATCGTTTAATTTCTCGATTTTCTATGGGATTAGTCGCCGATATCCAAGCACCGGATATCGAAACTCGCATGGCAATTTTACAAAAAAAGGCCGAGTACGAAAATCTGCGTCTCCCAAGAGAAGTTATCGAATATATTGCCGTTAATTATACTTCTAATATTCGCGAATTAGAGGGGGCATTAATCCGGGCTACCACTTATATTTCTATCTCTGGATTGCCGATGACGGTAGAAAATATCGCGCCGGTTTTAAATCCACCAATGGCCAAAATTGCCACTTCTCCTGAGATTATTATGGCGGTAGTAGCGGAAAAGTTTCAACTCTCGATCGCCGATCTAAAAGGAAATTCCCGCCGACGAGAAATTAGTTTTGCCCGACAGATTGGGATGTATTTGATGCGTCAACACACGGATTTAAGCTTACCGCGCATTGGCGAAGAATTTGGCGGCAAAGATCACACCACCGTTATTTATAGCTGTGATAAAATCAACCTTTCCCAACATCAAGACCGACAATTACAAGAAATCTTAGCCCAACTAATCGAGCGAATTAACTCCCTCAGTCGCAATCAGTAGTCGGGGGTAATTATGAATGATGAATTATCAATTATGAATTGGGGAGATGGGGAGACCACTTCGTGCGCGTTGCGGGGGGAGATGGGAAAGTGGGAAGTATTTTCAGTGAACTGAAAACTCGCATCTGATCACTGATAACTGATAACTGATAACTGAGATTAACTACAGGAGAATAAACTGGCAATTGTAGCGATGAGACGAGAGGTCATGGGTAAACTATCGATCACCATAGCTGTACATAATAACATCATGTAAAGAATGGAATATTTAAACAGCGATCGAGCGATATCCCGATCAAAAGGATTCTGTTTTAATCGCCAAGCTTTTTTCAGGAAAACAAACCCTAAAATTAAAGCCGCTACACCATAGACCACACCACAGGCAGCCAAGGGATAAATCAGGAGGAAAGTGAAAGGAACAACGATTAAAGTATAGAGCCAAATCTGCTCGCTAGTGGCTTCTTCCCCTTTAACTACGGGCATCATCGGTATATCTACTTCTGCATAATCATCCTTGATCATTAAAGCCAAAGCCCAAAAATGGGGAGGAGTCCAAAGGAAAATAATGGCGAATAAAATCCAAGGAATCCAACCGAGATCGCCCGTTACTGCCGCCCAACCGACGAGGGGAGGAATCGAGCCAGCTGCGCCACCGATAACAATATTTTGGATACTATGACGCTTGAGCAGATGGGTATAAATCAGCATATAAAATGCGATACCGGTCATTGCTAAAAATCCGCTCAAAGTATTGACAAAAAAGACAAAAAGTGCTAGGGAAAGGGAGGCTAAAACGAGGGCAAAAATGAGGGCGTGGAGGGGTTGCACGCGACCGGAGGGGATCGGACGGGCGCGGGTGCGAAGCATGGTGTGATCGATGTCGCGATCATAGATGCAGTTTAAGGTTTGAGCGGCGGCGGCGGCGAGAGTGCCACCGAGGAGAGTAAGAAAGAGTAATAGGGGGGAAACCTGACCTTTAGAGGCGATTTCCATAGAAGCGGCTGTAGTAATCAGCAGTAGAGGAATAATTCGCGGTTTGGTGAGTTGATAATAACTTTTAGCGACTTGTAAAAAATTATCGTGGTGGCGAAGGGCTTGAGTTCCAGTCATCGTGATTAAATCCTTAGAGATGGCTTATAGGCGCGAAAGAACGATCGCGAAGGGCAAAAGTGGTAAAAGCGACGAGGGTTGCCAGCAATAGCGCACCGATGCTGTGGTGGGTAATGGTTAAGGGTTCCACTTGGAGATGTAGTTTCAGGGTGGCAACGCCTAAAAACACCTGTAGGGCGACTAATCCCCCGGCGCTAAAAGCTAGTTTTTTGAGGAGAGGATGGATAGCGGCAGCTCGCCAAGCGAAGAAAACTAGGGTTAACACCGAGATAGTGGCGGGAAAAACCCCGATAATGTGGCTATTCATCACGGTGCAGAGTTGGGAAACCGTTAAACACTGATGGGCCGCCCAACGGGAACCGACGAGACCGCCGAGGAGACATTGCAGATAAACTAGACCGGTGGCGACCATTCCCATCCCGGTTAGTTTCCCGACTGTACCTGTGCCACGGTAGGGAGTCAGACCGATAGCAATGACGATTAGGGTGGCAAAAAAGAGCAAAGCTGTGGCTAAATGGGCCGTTACGATGTCAAATCGCAGTAATTGGGTCACGGTTAATCCTCCCAGGACTCCTTGCAGGAGAATTAAAGCCAAAGCAGCGATCGCAGAGGGGAACAGCCAAGGGGGAAGATGGCGACGGTACCACCAAGACAGACCGACGAGAGCGAGCGTACTAAACCCGATCAAAGAGGCATCGAGACGATGAAACCACTCCAGAAATACCTGTAGATTCATCTGCTGACTGGGAATCCATTGACCGTAACACAGCGGCCAATCGGGACAAGCTAAACCGGCGTTCATAACTCTGGTGGCAGCACCCACCACCATTAGGGCGAAAGTAGCGATCGCAATTTTCCAGACTAAGCGGCGCATCCACACCTGAATATGGCCGGTTTCTCTTCGGGGTGTCGGGTTAAAAACAGATTCGGTCATCGGTTTGCCTGTTCTCAAGGAGTCTGTCATCAAAGATCATGGCTTTGTTTGCCAGTTAGTTATCACTGTGAATGAGTTTTTTTACGACAGGTAAAAGCTTTTAGATATTCTTTAGATTTCTGGCCATTTCCGTTACATTTGTTTACATAAACTCAGAATAAGATATAAAAATTAGTTATTTAAAATACTTTCCCTGAAAACGATCCCAAAGAAAAGATAAAATTCTCAGAAGATGCTGGTTAAATTTCCCATCTATAGGGGAATCATGTTTTAGCCTTGAATAAGTAGCCACTATTGAAAATATTGAAAAGACCGTGAAAATTCCCAGCAGTATCCTGACGCTCGTACTCGGGATCGCCTTGACCTTAATTAGTCTCTGGTATGGCCAAAATCATGGCTTAATGCCTGTGGCCGCTTCCGAAGATGCTCAGGAGATAGATAATATCTTTAATCTGATGATGACCATCGCCACGGGACTATTTTTAATAGTTGAAGGCGTGATCATTTATATAGTGATTCGCTTTCGCCGTAAACCGGGGGATCAAACCGACGGGCCGGCAGTGGAGGGCAATGTACCCCTAGAAATCTTCTGGACAGCCATCCCGACGGTAATCGTTTTTATCCTTGCCGTCTATAGCTTCGAGATTTATAACAATATCGGCGGTCTCGATCCCTTGATTTCCAAGGGTGGCAAAGGAGAAATCGCCCACCACGGTCATCACCACGGCACGATGATGGCCCTGGGCGGCGATCGCAGAGTAGCCCTAGGTATCGGCAATTCCTACGATGGTGAAGGAGTTCCCCCCCTAGTGGTCAATGTTAAAGGCATTCAATACGCTTGGATCTTCACCTATCCCGAAACTGGCATTGTTTCCGGGGAACTGCACGCTCCCGTCAATCGCCCCGTGCAACTGAATATGGAAGCGGGAGATGTGATCCATGCTTTCTGGGTTCCCCAATTGCGTCTAAAACAGGACGTTATCCCCGGACAGGAAACGGTGTTATCGTTCACATCCAACCAAATTGGTCAATATCCGATCATTTGTGCGGAACTTTGCGGGGCCTATCACGGCGGCATGAAATCTAGCTTTGTAGTTCACTCCCAAGCCGATTACGACCAATGGGTGCAGGATAATACGATCGCCGAAGTTGACAGCGATCGAACTGTAGCCATGACCACTAAAGATCGCTCTGATAGTCAATATTTGACCCCCTACACCGAAGAAATGGGCATCGACGCTGAAATCCTCGCCCAAGTTGCCCATCAGCAGCAAATGTAATTTTTCTTGTCATCTAAAATCTTGGCCTTATGACAGCATCAACGGAAATAACCACCCCAGCAACCGTTCCCGAGGTGATCCATCACCGCAAGTGGACAGATTACTTTACTTTCTGCACCGATCATAAAGTCATCGGTATTCAATATCTGGTGACTGCCTTTCTTTTCTTCTTTATTGGCGGTGCTTTCGCGGAAGTGCTGCGGACAGAATTAGCCACTCCCGACCCCGATTTCGTCTCCCCAGAACTATATAACCAATTCATGACCATGCACGGAACGATCATGATCTTTCTTTGGATCGTTCCGGTTGGGGCGGGTTTTGCCAATTATCTCATTCCCCTGATGATTGGGGCGGAAGATATGGCTTTTCCTCGTCTTAACGCTGTGGCTTTCTGGCTTAATCCCCCCGGCGGGCTGCTATTATTATCCAGTTTCTTTGTCGGCGCACCCCAGTCTGGTTGGACTTCCTACCCACCTTTAAGCTTAATTAGCGGCAAATGGGGCGAAGAATTGTGGATTTTGAGCCTTTTATTGATCGGGACTTCCTCGATTTTAGGCTCGATTAATTTCATCACCACGATCCTGAAAATGCGGATTCCTGAGATGGATTTGTACAGTATGCCGCTATTTTGTTGGGCAATGCTGGCCACCTCGACTCTGGTACTGCTTTCCACCCCCGTTCTCGCTTCTGCTCTCGTTCTCTTGTCCTTTGATTTAATCGCCGGCACGAGCTTTTTTAACCCTGCCGGCGGCGGCGATCCGGTGGTTTATCAGCATATGTTCTGGTTTTACTCCCATCCTGCCGTTTATATCATGATCTTGCCCTTTTTCGGGACGATATCGGAGATATTACCAGTTCACGCCCGCAAACCGATTTTTGGTTATCGAGCGATCGCCTATTCCAGTCTCACCATCTGTTTCTTGGGTTTAATCGTTTGGGCCCACCATATGTTCACCAGCGGCACCCCCGGCTGGTTACGGATGTTTTTCATGGCGGCAACTATGTTAATCGCCGTTCCCACGGGCATTAAAATCTTTAGTTGGTGTGCCACTCTTTGGGGGGGTAAACTTAGTCTCAATACGTCTTTATTATTTGGGATCGGTTTCCTGTCTTCCTTCCTCATCGGTGGTTTGACCGGGATTATGTTGGCTTCTGTTCCCTTCGATATCCACGTCCACGATACCTATTTTGTCGTCGGTCACTTCCACTATGTACTATTTGGTGGTACGGCAATGGCCTTATTTTCTGCCGTTTACCATTGGTTCCCGAAAATGACCGGACGGATGTATAACGAGACTCTCGGTCGTATCCACTTTGTTCTCAGTTTTATCGGTTTGAATTTAACTTTCATGCCGATGCACGAATTGGGATTATTGGGTATGAACCGTCGTATTGCCCTGTATGATGTGCAGTTTCAGGATTTAAATGTTCTTAGTACCGCAGGGGCTTATATTCTCGGTATATCGAGTATTCCCTTTGCTATTAATATGGTCTGGAGTGCCTTTAAAGGTCAACCCGCCGGTCGTAATCCTTGGCGCGCTTTAACCCTAGAATGGCAAACCTCCTCTCCCCCAATTATCGAGAATTTCGAGGAAATGCCGATTCTTTGGTCCGGCCCCTACGATTACGGTATTGATCTGGAGGAATCAGAAGCAGCGGAATCAGTACAAGATCTCCTCGCCGAAGTGGGCGCCGAATCCCAATAATCAGTTATCAGTTATCAGTTATCAGTTATCAGATGTGAGTTTTCAGTTCACTAATTAGGGGTTGCTGAATAAATCTAAAAACCTTGTTGGATAATATCTTTAGGCTTTTTTGAAATCAAAAAGTGCCCGCCATGGGAGTGGTCGGGGGGAAAATTCAGGTACTTTTTCCCCGAAAATTAGGTAATTGACCCTCTGAAAACGGGTAAAACCCTACACCCTACACCCCACACCCCACACCCTACCCCCACGAAAAACTTTTTGCCGCAAACCCTAATTACTGTTTACTGTTTACTGATCACTGAGAAAAAGCTCCCCGTCTCCCGTGTAAACTAAGGACATTCAATCATGCAAGGTTCAACGCTCGAAGATTCTCAACTCTCTGTCAATTATCATCACGAAACGGTGGAACACGGGCATCATGGCCACCCAGATCATCGCTTATTCGGTGTGGTTTTGTTTCTAGTGGCGGAAAGTTCCATCTTTTTAGGCTTATTTGCCGCTTTCTTGTTCTACCGTACCATGTTACCCGTTTGGCCCCCCGCCGGCACGCCAGAATTAGAGTTAACCCTACCGACAATTAACACAATTATTCTGGTGTCCAGTAGTTTTGTTATGCACATAGGACAAAAGGCGATTAAACAAAACAATAATGCCGGTTTACAATTGTGGTTCGGCATTACTGCTCTGATGGGAATTATCTTCCTTTGTGGTCAAGGATACGAATATTATCACGCTGAATTCGGTCTGACAACTAATGTTTTCACCAGCGCTTTTTATGCCTTAACCGGATTCCACGGTCTCCACGTTACCTTCGGTTTAGTGCTGATTCTATCTGTCCTCTGGCGTTCTCGTCAAAAAGACCACTATTCTAGTCAATCTCACTTTGGTGTGGAAGCAGCAGAATTATACTGGCATTTCGTCGATGTGGTCTGGATTATCCTGTTTTTACTGGTGTATATCTTGAGATAATTTTTGTTATTTACTAGGAGAAAAGGGCGATCAATTGATCGCCCTTTTTTGTATATTTCAATTTATAAGTAGTCGTACAAAATAAATTTCCTAGTGGTGAGAGGGAACTCCGGAACTGCGGAACGGGCAACAGAAAAGAAATACAGCGATTGTTGCTTTACGGAGAAATGGGTAATTAATTTTGTTTAGGTACTTAGCAATTCCTATACTGGTGAGTAGAGAACAGAGCCAATTGATAAATAATATAGGTGGGTTACGGCGAATACTAGATAATTTTCCCTAGCATAAATTGTCGTCGCCTAACCCACCCTACACCTAAAATTAACGACGACCGAATAAACTCCAACCTTTGCCACCACTAACGGCCGGTTCAGCTTTTTCAGCGACGGGAGCAACTTCTGCGGGGGTTTCCTCACCGGAAAGATTAGAAAGATCGTAGTTTTCTACTAGGAAAAGAGACGCTTTTTCAATAGTAGAATGATCCCAGAAAAGGGTGGAAGGTAACTCTTGACCGACCCAATCTTCTAGATCACCCACCATCGTTACCGCATCGATCGAATCTAAACCATAACGGGTTAAAGGTTCAGTCACATTAATCGTTTTGGCATCCAAAGATAACTGATCAGCTAACTGTTTAACTAACCAATTTTGTACCAGATTATTAAGATTGGAGCTGGAGTTCATGGGTTTTTTCCTCGGTAGTTTGTGAATGGGCTAATTGAAAAGGCACGATCGAAAAATGTTGATTTTCTCGATATAATTTCAGCAATTCTTGGGCAACATTTTCTACATACACCTCAGATAGAGTGTAAGGCAGCGGCCGGAGAGTTCGCAGTAATCGGTGTAAACTCAACACCAACCATTCCCCCCGGGCAAAAAATTCACCCAAGATGGAACGATTATAAAGCCAAGTGTGTAAACAAGCAGAAGCAGCGTGTAAAGTACAGTATTTCTTGGCAATCTCGAACAATTCGGGTGATTGGTCGTGACCATACTCGAATTTCGATTGACTAATCTGTTCATCATGAGCATTTAGTTCCTCTAAAACTAAATTACCCAACATCAATAGATTTTCTAATACCTCTGGGTCCACTTCGTCAGAATTTTTCAATCCTTCCAGCATATCAAGGGCAATCTCTAAACCCTGTAGGGAATCATCCATTCCCCGGCCAAATAATTCTAAATTATTGGGTTCAAAGGGAGGAACTGACTTTTCTAGGCTAAAAATCGCCTCTAAACGGCTTTTTAACGCCGACATAGTGCGCGAGTTGCGTTTAGCCCGATATTTGGTTAAAGGACGCAATTGTAGGATTAAAGCATGAAGATTGACGATCGAACTGCCGTCAAACATACTGATAATCGAATTATCCCGCAGTAGCTTCTGGAAGATGCCGAATTCGTGTTCTTCTCGCATATAAAAACGCGATCCCAAGACCACATAAACACTATTAACCATCTCCTCCAGACGGACAGTAACAAAATATTTTACCACCGAAGCCCAGACGCTAAACTGTTCGGGGATAATATGAAAACCTCTCGCAGCCGGAATCGTCTCGCAATCACAAATAAGGATGTCAAGGAAAGCATCCACGAGAGTGCGCCGGGGTTGGGGCAAATCCACCACAGTTTTGTTATAGATTACCCGATTAACGGCAAAACTGAGGGTAGTTCTCAAAGCGGTATCGGCTGCCCCGTGGGAAAAAGCGGCGCACAACATTCGGGTAATCTGGAAACCTTTCAGGGCTAATTCTAAACCGTCTCCCTCCTCCCGTAAACGCATGGAATCGGGGACGAAACAATCCTTAAAACCAATGCCACTCATATCCGAGGCGCGCACACCATGGGTGTATATTTTCGGCAAATTATAGTATTTTTCGGGGTCTAATTGCCGTTTATCCACCATAAATAGGGTTAAACACTTCGGACCGCCGTTAGCATCGGTTTTCGCCAAAATAAAGGAAATTCCAGAGATAGTCGCCCGGTTAATCGGCCATTTCTCCCCATTGAGAATATAACCTCCTTCCACCTTCGTCGCAGTTAGATCACCATTGATCAGATCGCTACCGTGTTCCTTTTCCGAGTAACCCAGACACATCGCCCCATAGTCATTCATGATAAAACGGGCGAGCTTCTGTTTCTGTTCTGGGGTTCCCGCCATCCAGTTTAAAAACGACCAGAATAGGGTAGTAAAAGCGATGCCGATAGTTTGATCCCGTCGGGAAAGTACCCGCACAAAAGCGACAAATTCCTCAAAAGAGGTAAATTCACCGCCGCAATCGGTGGGAATGTAGTAGTGTTGGAGTTTCCAGTCGTATAACCAGCGAATTTCCTCGTGGGGAAATTCTTCGCTCTCGTCAATTTCGATCACCCGCTTGTAGGATAGAGGGTTATCGGGATTGAGAGGATCGCCTAAGTCTTTTTCCAGTGCTTCAGCAGTCCAGTATTGCTTAAGCTTTTTCATAGTGCCTCTAGGACAGATACAATGTGTTTTTCGTCAATGCCTTCGGTTAGAAGACCCGACCATGCACAAAAATTAATGACCATTCTAGACGTTTGACTGTAGAATAGCAACAATTACGCAATGTGCAACTAAAAACGACAGAATCAGGGGTCCAGAGGATACTTTATCTCTGCCGATTTCTGAAAGCCTTGGCAATCAAGACTAAAAATACAGTGGCACAGGATGTAAATTATGTAATTGTTAAGGAGGGTTAAATTTATGGCCATAATTACAGGAACTAATGGCAACGACATACTGTTTGGTACCGCTGGCAACGACACCCTCGATGGTCTCTTGGGTGCCGACACGATGGATGGTGGTGATGGCAACGACACCTACTACGTGGACAATGTGGGCGACATCGTCAAGGAATTCTACGATGATTCCCTGGGTGGGACAGCTGATACAGTATTTGCCTCAGTCACTTATTCCCTAGCACCAGGGACATTTTATAACCAAGGATATGGGATTGAGAACTTGACCCTGACGGGGAGTGGCAATATCAACGCTACTGGCAATAGCAAAAACAACATCCTCAAGGGCAACAGCGGCAGCAATGTCCTCAATGGTGGTGTGGGTGCCGACACTATGGATGGTGGTGATGGCAACGACACCTACTTCGTGGACAATGTGGGCGATATCGTCAAGGAGGTCTTCGATGATTCCCTGGGTGGGACAGCTGATACGGTATCTGCCTCAGTCACTTATTCTCTAGCACCGGGGACAGCTGGGAACCAAGGATATGGGATTGAGAACTTGACCCTGACGGGGAGTAGCAATATCAACGCTACTGGCAATAGCAAAAACAACGTCCTCACGGGCAACGCCTCGGCCAACACGTTCTTCGGCACCGCTGGCAACGACACGATTAATGGTGGTGCTGGCGTCGATACGGCCAACTACAGCGCTCTGAGCAATGTCGTCACTTTGGGTGCCTTCGGGGTGTTGAACAAGGGAGCGCTGGGTACCGACACCTTGATTGCCGTGGAATCGATTGTGGGCAGCAGCCTGCTGGGCGACACGGTGGATCACAGCGGTGCCAGCGTGGCTCCCGCCACGGGAACGGTTACCAACCTCACCACCGGCGTGGTGAAGGTGAACGGCACGGCCGCGCCGCTGCCCTTGACCTTCACGGTGAGCCAGTTTGAAAACGTCATCGGCAGCAGCTTTGCCGACACGATCACGGGCAACAGCACCAACAATTCCCTCAATGGCGGAGCGGGGAATGACAGCCTCGATGGTGGTGCTGGCAATGATACCCTGATTGGTGGTGATGGCAACGACATCCTGATTGGTGGTGCTGGCAATGACACCCTGACTGGTGGTGCTGGTGCCGATAAGTTCCGCTTCAATTTCCTCTCCGAGAAAGTTGATACTATCCAAGACTTTTTATGGCCAGAAGGAGACAAAATTGAAGTTAGCCAATCGGGTTTTGGAGCCACTTCTCTGAGTCAGATCAGTTACAACGCATGGACTGGATCACTTTCATTTTTAGGGACCGAGTTTGCTATCTTGGCAAACCTTCCAGCTGGTTTTGCGGTTTCTCTTGACGTAGTTCTTATTTAGTAAACCTAGAAACGCTATATATCAAAATTGAGTCATGGATGGAGCCGAAACTTCCTCGCATGACTCAATTTCTTTTTCAACCATATTTTGGAATACCAGCTATTAGTTGTTAAGCAACTGAAGTAAGGTGGGTATTGCCCACCCTATTGTTGTATGGATGTAAGTTGGATTGCAAGCTCCAGTTTTTAACCAGGGAACCAATCTTCATCAAGAATTTTCTCAATTGTCCAAGGACAGTCAACTGGTAAAGTTAATCCACTTTTGCGGCTCGCTTTTCCCAGAGCTTTTTGATAACAATAACCAAACCGTTCTAAGGCATGATTGTAGATTACCTTAGAGCGAAACAGCAAGCTCAATTCCAATCTGAAATTATCTATCTCGTCTGTCCAGTGGGGTAGGTAGTAAGGATGCTTCCAGTAGGCGTAAAGTAGCAGGTGACTGAGGAGTTGAATAAGAAAGCTTTCTGCTTTGTATTTGCGTTCATCAACCATTTCCTCTAATTCCTCGGCTAAAGTTTGCCAATCTAAAGTATTGCGCTCAGGCGATCGCAGTTTTTCTGCCTGGTCTTGCAGCCAAGCTACATAGTCTTTCTCATATAGGGTTTCAGCCATTAATTTTACCTCTATACTAATCTTTTTTTGTCCTATCAAAATATAGCTCTCATTGTATAGCTCAAGCACCAAGAAAATGCTGGTTATTGAAATATTACATCCCATCATTCAGTCAATAGACCTCTGGTAAAAATCAAAAATTGTTGTTAGGGTTAGTGCGATGCCGAAGGCACTGCGTAGCAGTACGCCATCGCTGTAGGGTGCGTTCCCTAATGTGGCTCCTACTGCCGCACCGATAGATTTTTGGGAACGCACCATGCTAATTCATTCGAGCAAGTGATTACAAGCTATACTTTAGAAGGTCATAATCTGAGATTTATTAAACTTCTGAAATGGTAGAGTGAGCAAGGAATCAAGTTCTTTTTTATGTTTCCGATGGGAATCATTCAGACAGAGAATCCCAACGATGGCACTGTTGAAGATATCGAACTAGGAATCCCGCTCGGACAAGCTGAAAAAGTTTACGGTAAAGCGACGTTACCCCTGTGCAACTATATCTTTAGTCTTGATTTACAAGGCTCTCAGAAATCAGCCGAGATAAAGTATCCTCGGGAACCCTGATTCTGTCCCTATTTAGGGCTTGCTGAAAAAGTTTTTCCTGGGGGCAGGGTGTGGGGTGTGGGGTGTGGGGTGTGGGGTTTTATCGATTTTCAGGTGGTCAACTACCTAATTTTCAGGGAAAAAGTACCTGAATTTTCCCCCCAATCACTCCAATGGTCGGCACTTTTTGAGGTCAAAAAAGTCTAAAAACCTTATCCAACAAGGTTTTTAGATTTATTCAGCAAACCCTACATATATTTGCGAAGACTTGAGTAAATGTCTCTGTTTCTACGATAGTCCCGATGAAGCGGCGGTAAAAAGAGCCAGAGAAGTGGTCGGCGCACCTATAGATAGTTTGACCTCGATTGAAAATATTCACCCCTAGGAGAGAACAATTATGCTCGCTCGAGGCTCCGAAATCAGTTCTTTTCTAGAAGAAAGAGCCACTGACCTCAACAACGGTACAGCTAATCTCAACGTCGGTTGGTCCCTAACCAAGCTAGGAGAATCGGGCTGGTTCGGCTATGCTATACCTGAAAGCTTAGGAGGCCGGGGTGGCTCCTTATTACAGGCAGTAGAGGCGATCTCCTCTGTGTCCCAATGCTGCCTGACCACCGGTTTTGTTTTCTGGTGTCAGCGCGTCTTCATTCAATATCTGGCCGCCAGTAATAACACTTACCTACAAAACAAAATTCTACCGGCTGTTCTCAAGGGAGAGATAGCCGGAGCGACAGGACTCTCCAACGCGATGAAGTACCTCGGCGGGATCGAGGAGCTGCGTTTACAGGCAAAGATCGAGGGAGAAAACGTCACTGTTAATGGCTTCCTGCCCTGGGCCTCTAACCTCGACTCTAAGGGAGAATTTATAGTGGCCGTTGCCGCTCAAACTAGATCTGGACAAACTCTTATCCTCGCCCTTCCCTCCTTCGCAGAGGGGTTAAAACGGGGTGAAGACCTACAATTATTGGGTTTACAAGCTTCCCGCACCAGTACCCTTGAATTCGATCGAGTTCAGTTATCTCACGACTGGATTATCAGCTTGGAAGCAGCAAAATTTTTACCCTCAGTCCGCCCCTGTTTCTTGCTGTTACAATGCGGACTGGCCCTTGGCATTACGCGTAAATCCCTCGCGGAGACGGAGAAAAGTTTAGGGGGAAAGGCAGCGGTAGCCAGCGATCGTTATTTCTGCGCCCGGGAGCGTCTGACTCGTCTAGAAAAGAAAATCGAGCAATTCAGCACCCTAGAAAGCTTCGATCTCGGAGGGACACGCCAACTATTCACCCTCAGAGTGGACATTACCCGGTTAGCGGTGGAATCCGTATGGTTAGAAGCGGAAATTAAGGGAGGAAAAGGCTATTTCCGTAATAGCGACACGGCCCGACGGCTGCGCGAGGTCGCCTTTTTACCAGTGTTAACTCCGAGCCTGATTCAACTAGAAAGAGAGTTACAACGTCAGTCCTCTACCGATAAAATTCTCACTGGCGAACTTGATCGAGCGGGGGTGAGGGAATGAGCATCGCCACTGATTACCCCGTCCTCAGCCTCAAAAATCTCCACAAACGCTATAAAACCCGCCATGGCTACCGTACCGTTTTTGAGGATATTAACCTACAGGTGCGCTCCGGTGAGGTAGTTTGTTTGCTCGGAGCCAGTGGTTGCGGTAAATCTACCCTCCTTGCTACCGCCGCTGGTTTGCAAAGTGCCGATGGCGGAGAAATACAATTGCACTCACGACCCCTACAAGCACCAGACATCCGCAGCTCGATCGTCTTTCAATCCCCCGCCCTTTTACCTTGGTTAACCGTTTGGCAAAACGTGGCTTTTGGTTTGAAATTAAAGCGGATGCCCCGCCTCGATCATCAGCAATTGCGCGAAAGGGTTCACACCGCCGTTAAAAGCGTCAAACTAGAGGGCTTCGAGCGTGCCTATCCTCATCAACTATCGGGCGGTATGGCTCAGAGAGTTTCTCTAGCCCGCGTCCTCGCCCGCCGCCCCTCTCTCCTCCTCCTGGATGAGCCGTTTAGCGCCCTCGACGCGATCACCCGTTTCGAGATGCAAAAACTCCTCCTAGAAGTCATAGCTCTCTATAACAGCACGGTTCTCCTCGTTACCCACGACATCGATGAGGCCCTATTAGTAGCCGATCGAGTTCTTCTCATGGGCCGTCATCCGGTGGGCATCCGCCGAGAATGGACGATCTCGATGCCGAAACCCCGTTTCGAGTCAGCGAAGCTTTTGAGTGATCTACGCCAGTCAATTTTTCAAGAATTAGCCCTTGTGATGACACTGTAAATCTATGAACCTACACGATAATTGTGCTTGTTGCGGCATGAGCCGTCGAGATTTCCTGAAACTTTCGGCACTGTTTACCAGTTCCTTCGGAGCAGCGATCGCCGCCGATAATTGGAATCTCCCCGTTAACGCCAATGCCAACGATCAGCCTGTGAAAATCGGTTATCTACCGATTACGGATGCCGCCCCCCTATTGGTGGCCCACTCGCGAAAACTTTATCAAGCCGAAGGTTTAACTGCCGAACAACCGCGCCTATTCCGCTCTTGGGCGCAGATTGTTGAGGCCTTTCTCGCTCGGCAGGTGAACGTTATTCATGTTCTTTTTCCCACCTCGATCTGGATTCGTTACGGGCGCAATTTCCCCGCTAAAATCGTCGCTTGGAACCATACCAATGGTTCAGCCCTCACCGTCCTTCCCGATATTGAAAATCCCAGGGAATTGGGAGGTAAAACGATCGCGGTTCCTTTCTGGTATTCGATTCATAATTTGGTCTTGCAACAACTCTTACAACGTAACGGGCTGAAAATAGTTCGCAAAGCCAAGGACGCGCCGATCGCTTCTAACGAGGTTAATCTAGTGGTTCTCCCGCCCCCGGATATGGTATCAGCCCTCGCCAATAAGAGCATCGGTGGTTATATCGTTGCTGAACCTTTCAACGCAGCGGCGGAAAATCTCAAAACCGGTAGGGTTCTCCGTTTCACCGGCGATGTCTGGAAGAATCACGCCTGTTGCGTTGTCTTTGTTCACGAGGAGGATATTAGGCAACGGAAACAATGGACGCAGAAGGTGGTAAACGCCCTCGTTAAAGCCCAACTCTGGTCCCGGGGCAATCGCTCCGAAGTGGCCCGGATTCTCTCTAAAGATGGTGGAAAATATACGCCTCACCCGCTGCCAGTATTGCAACGGGCGCTTACTTACTATGATCGCAATTTCTATAAAAAAGACGGGGCGATCGAGAATCCAGACTGGCAAGTCAACCGGATCGATTTCCAGCCCTATCCTTTCCCTTCCTATAGGTCGGAACTGGTACGCTTGCTCAAAACCACTCAGGTAGAAGGAAATACGGATTTTCTCCAAAAACTGCAACCCCGACAGGTGGCGCGGGATCTCGTGGATGACTCTTTTGTCCGTAATGCCTTGCAACAGGTGGGCGGACCGAAAGCTTTCGGCTTACCGAATAATCTCTCCCGCATCGAGACGATCAAATTTTAAGAATCCGAACCTATGAAGTCACAATCTTTGACCTCCCCGCCAAGAGCTTTACTACCCTTATGGGGTATCGGTTTTGGATTATTGCTCTGGTGGCTATTTACCAGTCCTCTATGGCACTCAAACCCGATTTTAAATGATTTTTCCCCTGAGCGATCTTTTGTCGCTTTATTACGTCTTTTTGTTGGGGGGGAGATTATGCCCCATATCCTCACCAGTTGCCGCCGGGTTATTGTGGGCTTGGCCCTCGCTAGTGCCATCGGTGTGCCGTTGGGGGTATTAATCGGGTTGTATCGCTCCCTTGAATCGGCTTTGTCAGCCCTATTTCAATTTCTACGCATGATTTCGCCCCTTTCTTGGATGCCTTTAGCGGTGATGGTTTTGGGAATTGGTGATCTACCCGTGTATTTTTTGCTGACGGTGGCGGCCATCTGGCCGATCCTTCTCAATACGGCTGCTGGGGTTAATGCGGTTGATCTCTCTTGGTTGACTTTAGCCCGCAGTCTCTGTGCTACCCGAGGGGAAACGGTTTTCCAGATTATTCTGCCTGCGATCCTCTCCCATCTCTTAACTGGTTTCCGTTTGGCTATAGGTATTATCTGGATCGTTCTTGTCCCGGCGGAAATGCTGGGGGTTAGTGCGGGTTTGGGTTATTATATTCTCGATACACGCGATCGACTCGCCTATTCAGAGTTGATGGCGGTGATTCTCGTTATTGGCGCGATTGGTTATCTGCTCGATTGGGGTTTGCGTCTGGCTCATCGCTCTTGGACGCATCAAGATTAGCCTATTGGTTCAACTATGTGGGAAGTGGGAAGTGGGAAGTCTTGGCGCTTTTCCTTAGTTGAAAGAGCGGGCCAGACGACTAACCCCAGTATGTAATAACTGTTCCAAACTTTGGCGATCGCTGATGGCTTGAAGATTGATCACAAAACAGGTTAAACCCAGTCCAAAGAGGATAAAAGTGGGGGCCATAACCACACCAATCATTAACCAGGTGGCGACGTGGAGAAACATGGTGATGGCGAACAACAAAGCTAGGGAAGCAATGGGGAAGACTTGACGGGTAGGACGACCGAAATAGAGAAAAAGAACGGTTAAAACGGTGGTTACTAAGTTAGCGGGTACTAAAAAGGCACAAATCGAGACGCAATAGTGGCGGGAAAATTCAGCGAGGGTATTAAAATCTATCATTAATATTACTTTACAATTGCCTGAGTCTTAGTACTCTCGATTGTAGCGGAAAATTTACTTGACATCCTCGCCGCCGTAAAACGGACGGCGATTCCCAAACCTCACGATTTGGGTTTCTGCTTCTTTCCCGAAGGATTTTTCGCACCTGCCTTAACAGATTTACTCTGTTCTGGTCTTATGGTCGCTCTACAGACTGA
>NZ_JAPZQM010000365.1:0-1183 GCF_027530565.1 Microcystis sp. LE19-10.1B
AAATCCTTATCTGGCAAGAGACTTAATTGATTAGTTCGCTCTAGAGCAAAAACAATTGACAAAAATCGCTAAATGCCTTTCTCTATAAGGGTTCCATCCCTTATAACCCCCGTCCATTGCATAACAATTACCGAAGAGCCGGGTTTTTGTCCATTATATCAAATCTTAACTCGATTGTCTATCTTTTGGTATTAACCTGTTGATGCCTTAAGTCCTTCCCTGTATGGATTTCAGCTACTTTTGAGCTTAGGTACTCTCATCGAATTTTATTTTAAGTTAATTATTTGCATAACAATTCCCGAAGAGCCGCTGTTTACTGGATAAATTACCATCAGAAACCTCGTCCTATTTTCCTATTAATCCTGTCTTTAAATTCTATCTTAAAAGAAATCCTAACGATTAGGAAAAATTTATCTTATTATAAATATATATGTACCGCAACGCAGAAACCCGCAGGATCGCTTTCCAGTATATCCTATTTTCTATACACCTGATCGTGACTACCAATATCAATTAACAAGATGATAACTTCTAAATATTCTCCATCTTCCGAAAAACTAAAAATAATTCGACAATCGTAAGCTACAGTACAAGACCATAACTCTTCTAAATTACCACTTAACTTATGGGTTTTTAAAGACAGTGTAAATGGGTCTTCTGCCAGTTTTCTAAGTACATCGAAAATTTTAGGTTTTAACTGGGGATTTTTCTTGATTAGCTTCTTAAACGAACGCTTAAACCCATCACTCCATATTAGATCCATTGTTAATCCTCATTCAAATCGGCAATCAAATCTTCTACGGTTCCCTTTCTGGCCGTTCCAGTAGCGATCGCCTCTTTCAATTCCTTAAAATTAGCTAAAATTTCTCTTTCTCTTGCTTTGGCTCTATATTGAGACAAAATCTCTAACAATGACTCCTGTTCATCCTCTGATAAATTCTCAAAAGATTTGATCATTTCTTGCAAAGTCATCATTTTACCTCTTAACTCTCGATAAAAACCTGGGATCTCTTATTCTTTGTGTGATCAGTTTAACTTATATCCCACATTCCGCACCCTCAACTGTCACATAAGCTGTCCCCCTCCAGAGACTTGAGTAAAAATACTTAGCTGGTGAAGGTTTTCTCGGTGGCCGTTAGGGGGAGCTTGAGACCCCTAATTAGGGTCTGCTGAAAAAGTTTTT
>NZ_JAPZQM010000605.1:0-10168 GCF_027530565.1 Microcystis sp. LE19-10.1B
AAATCCTTATCTGGCAAAAGATTTAACTGATTAGCTCGCTCTAGATCAAAAACAATTGACAAAAATCGTCCAATGTCTTTCTCTATAAGGGTTCCATCTCTTATAACCCCCGTCCATTACATAACACAAACCGAAGAACCAGAAACTCTGTTTCCGATCTAAAGATACACTTGGTCTGTGTGACAAAATACAGAAGTAAGGTTTTTACTGGTAAAAGTCTGACTTTGGTTGAAAAATCTTTTAGGGAAGTTGCGGAAAAGATGAATTTTCAGATATTGGAATTTAACGGGGAGTCTAATCATATACACGCATTGATTGAATACCCGCCAAAACTATCTATTTCCGTAATGGTCAATTCTTTAAAGGGAGTCTCTAGTCGTAGGTATGGACAAGCTGGTTATCCTAAACCGCACGGGAAAGACGCTCTTTGGTCGCCCAGTTATTTTGTATCTTCTGTAGGAGGTGCGCCACTGGAAGTTCTTAAGTGCTACATTGAAAATCAGGAAAAGCCGTCGTAAAACGACGGGGTTTTAACCCAAATTTTCGATAAATTTCTGGCTGTAGTATATGCCTTGTTGTTGCATCGTTTCTATGTAAGGTTTGACTGCAGCGATCTTTCCCAACTGTTTTGCTTTAATTAAAATACCGATCGAACCTGTAATTGGAATATTGAGAGATTTACACACCTGACGAGCAGCTAATTCATAGATAAGCACTAAAGGGGCTTTTTGTTCTAGTGCAAGGACGATGACTTCTGATTCTCCTCGATCTAGAGTCGGTAATAGTAAGGAAACCTGCTGTTGAGAGGCGATTTCTCGGACAGAAATCCACTGTTCTCGTAATAGATCGATCGAGCCAGTTTTGTCCTGATCGTAAGTGCTGATTTCAAGAGCTACTGCCTTAGGAATAACGATGCTTTTAACTATTTCTTGTAAAAGACCGAGTTGACCAATTCGCGCAAAAGCGATGAGGGGAGTAGCGTTACTTACAATCATCAGGCTCCAGTTTTTCTATTCCCTTTAATTCAACCGCTAACGCCGATTCGTCATAATCAAACAATACAATCCCTTTTTTAGACAAAATATCCATAAATTCTAGGCGATTAATTCTCGCTAATTCCGCCGCTTTTCCTAAAGAAAGTCGCTTTTCTTGAAAATAATAAATAGCGGCCAGAAGTTTAATTTCTTGACCGAGTTCATCAATTCCTATTTTTAAAGCGGCAAGAACATCGGGAGAAAATTCTAGATTTAATATTTCATTTTTCATTCTAAGTACCTAGTTAAAAATAAAGTTAACTTTAGAGACAAGGGAACTCCGGAACAGGGAACAGAAGGGTTTCTGACTTTTTTTAAGATGTCTCTTAATTATTACAGCTTACAGCGTTTCTCATAAAGATGAAGTATAATCTGATTTGGCATCGTCTCCTGACTCCTGATTGAGGTGATTAAACCGCACAGTGCGCTATTATAGCAGCGGGCAGAAGGCAGAAGGAAAATCCTTGCCAGAACTGAATTTTAGCGATTTAGGTTGTCCTAACCAACTCGTTCTCTGCTATAAGTCTTATTAAGGGGGTGTTAGACCGATGCAGGTGAGATAGTGGCAGCAATTCTCATTTTGAAACGATTTTGCCTTGTTTCAGCGATCTAGATATTCGTTAAGAATTATTAACCCCTCTAGATGCAAGGGTTTTGATGTCATGAAACCTTAAAATGAGAATTGCTGATAATACCTCCCATCGACTCTACCCACTTTATATCCATTTTGTCCTTAATATCCTGCAAGAAGGACAACATATAGCTTTAATGAAGCATTTTCTTAAACCTTTTTCCCCCGGAGAAGATCGTTTCGCTAATATCGAAACCACTAAAGCTGAGAAGGGTGGGCCGATTTTGGCCGAAGCGCTCGCTTATCTGGAATGTCGGGTAGAACAACGAATGGAGTGCGGTGATCATTGGCTGCTTTATGCGATCGCAGAAAAAGGTAAGGTTTTACACCAAGGTTTAACCGCCATCCATCATCGCAAATCTGGCAGTTATTATTAATTTGTTGTTATGATCATTTCAGGGGGTGTGTTAAGGCAAAATAACGCACCCTGATTTATCAGAAAATAAATTCTTATGAAAAGTATTGTTTTAATTGTTGGCTTTGAAACCTTTAACACCAATTTATATCGGCAATCGGGCCTGTTGGCTAGTTCTAAATGTCCCGATTTAGAGGTAAAAGTATTTAGCGATAAATCCTTGACGAGCGAACCGGAAATAGTCGAGCAAGCTTTAGCCACTGCCGACGTTTTTTTTGCTAGTTTGATCTTCGATTACGATCAAGTTACTTGGCTGCGGCAACGAGCGGCACAGATTCCGATTCGCTTAGTTTTTGAGTCTGCTTTAGAGTTAATGAGTTTAACCCGTTTGGGAGAATTTGCCATCGGGGATAAACCAAAAGGAATGCCAAAACCAATTCAATTTATCTTGAGTAAATTTTCCAGTGGCAAGGAAGAAGATAAGTTAGCTGGTTATCTCAGTTTCCTTAAAACTGGCCCGAAACTGCTGAAATTTATTCCCGCTAAAAAAGTTCAAGATTTGCGTAATTGGTTAATTATTTACGGTTATTGGAATGCGGGAGGAACTGAAAATGTTGCCGCTATGTGTTGGGTAATTGCCCAAAAATATCTAGGATTAAAAGTACGGGAAATACCCGAAGTTATCGAAACTCCCAATAGGGGACTATTACACCCCGATTATCAGGGTTATTTTCTCACTCCCCAAGAATATTTAGCTTGGTATAAAAAAAATAAATCTCTTGATAAACCAGTGGTGGCACTGCTGCTTTATCGGAAGCACGTTATCAGTAAATTGCCCTATATGAATCAATTAATCCGTCATTTTGAAACGGCTAATTTAATTCCCCTACCCGTGTTTATTAACGGAGTGGAAGGCCATACAATTGTTCGGGATTGGTTAACCACAGACTACGAAATTCAGCAAAGAAAAAAAGGAATCATTGAAACTCCTTCTTTAAGTGAAGATGCGGTGACAGTAGATGCAATTGTCTCGACGATTGGCTTTCCTTTGGTGGGGGGTCCTGCGGGTTCTATGGAAGCAGGAAGACAGGTAGAAGTGGCTAAACGAATTCTGTCCGCTAAAAATATTCCTTATCTTATCGCTGCCCCTTTATTGATTCAAGATATTTATTCTTGGACAAGACAGGGAATCGGTGGTTTACAGAGTGTGGTTCTATACGCTTTACCTGAATTAGATGGAGCAATTGATACGATTCCTCTGGGGGGATTAGTGGGGGAAACTATCTATTTAATCCCCGAAAGATTACAGCGTTTAACTGGACGTTTAAACAGTTGGATTAAGTTACATAAAACCCCTCCGCAAGAACGGAAAATAGCCATCATTCTCTATGGATTTCCCCCGGGTTATGGGGCAGTTGGTACGGCAGCTTTATTAAATGTTCCCCGGAGTTTAGTTAAGTTTTTACAAGCTTTACAAGCGCAGGGTTATAATCTGGGAACGATTCCCGAAGACGGGGAAGAAATTATTCAAAAAGTTAAATTTGCCGATGATGAAAATCTCTCTAAACAAAATCGTTTATCGATAGAAACTTTAGAAAATTGGCTAGGTTATCTATTAACTTCTCGCATTGAAAAACACTGGGAATCTCTGAAAGATGCGGGAATAAAAACTGTTGGCAACCAGTATCATTTAGGGGGAATTGAGTTAGGTAATATCTGGATTGGAGTGCAACCACCTTTAGGAATTGCTGGGGATCCGATGCGGTTAATGTTTGAAAAAGATTTAACTCCTCACCCTCAGTATGCAGCCTTTTATCAGTGGTTACAAAAAGATTTTAAGACCGATGCGATCATTCATTTTGGTATGCACGGAACTGTCGAATGGCTGCCCGGTTCACCCCTAGGAAATACTGGTTATTCTTGGTCAGATATTTTATTAGGAGATTTACCGAATTTATATATTTATGCCGCTAATAATCCCTCGGAATCTATCCTAGCTAAACGTCGCGGTTATGGGGTGTTAATTTCCCATAATGTGCCTCCCTACGGACGAGCGGGATTATATAAAGAATTGATGATTTTACGAGATTTGATTGCCGAGTTTCGAGAAAATCCTGAGAAAAATTACGCTTTAAGAGATAGTATCCTCCAAAAGATTATTGATACAGGTATCGCTAAAGATTGTCCTTTTCTGGAAGCAGAAAAACAGGGAATAGAATTCACTTTAGAAAATGCCAAATTATTTAGCCGCTATGCACTAACCGATTATTTTGTCAAGGTGTATAATTACCTACAAATCGTCGAACAAAGACTATTTTCTTCGGGTTTACACACCCTAGGCACTGCTCCCAATCAGGAAGAATTAAAAGGTTATCTTGACGCTTATTTCACCGATTTATCTGAGCGAGAATTTCAGCAAATTATCGCTGACGAAGCAACCAATGAAAAGGTTAAAGAAGGCATTGCTATTAAAAATTTATTAGGACAAAATAGCGAAGAATTAACTAATCTTTTGCGGGGATTAAATGGGGAATATGTACCACCGGCACCGGGGGGTGATTTACTCCGGGATGGTGCGGGAGTTTTACCCACAGGACGCAATATACACGCTTTGGATCCCTACCGAATGCCTTCCCCGGCAGCCTACACTCGCGGACGAGAAATCGCCAAAAAACTGCTACAACAAAACTTAACCGAAAAAGGAAAATATCCCGAAACTGTAGCAGTTTTACTCTGGGGATTAGATGTGATTAAAACTAAGGGTGAATCCCTGGGTATTCTCTTAGAATTAGTCGGTGCGGAACCAGTCAAAGAGGGGACAGGAAGAATTGTCAGGTATGAATTAAAACCTCTAGGGGAAATTGGACACCCGCGCATCGATATTTTGGCTAATTTATCGGGAATTTTTCGAGATACTTTTATCAATATTATCGAGTTATTGGATGATTTAATGCAGCGGGCAGCCGAGATAGAAGAATCGGAAAATGATAATTATATCCGTAAGCACTATTTAGCCTTAAAAAGTCAAGGAATTGACAATGCCAGCGCTCGTTTATTTTCCAATCCTGCCGGGGATTTTGGCTCTTTAGTTAATGACCAAGTAGTGGAGGGAAATTGGGATAATGAAAACGAATTAGCGAAAACTTGGGAAAAGCGTAATGTTTTTAGTTATGGTCGTCAAGATAAGGGACAAGCGCGACCAGAAGTGCTACAACAGTTATTAAAAACCAGTGAAAGTATTATCCAAGAAATTGACTCGGTAGAATACGGTTTAACCGATATTCAGGAATACTACGGCAACACGGGAGGATTAAAATTAGCCGCAGAAAAACAAAGCGGTAAACGGGTGATGACAAGTTTTGTCGAGAGTTTTTCCAATGATACAACTCCCCGCAAATTAGAGGAGGTTTTGCGCTTAGAATACCGCAGTAAATTACTCAATCCTAAATGGGCAAATGCCATGGTTAATCAAGGTTCCGGTGGGGCCTACGAAATCTCCCAAAGAATGACCGCTTTAATTGGTTGGGGCGGTACGGCTAATTTTAGTGACGATTGGGTGTATGATCAGGCAGCCGATACCTACGCTTTTGATGCAGAAATGGCGGAAAAATTGCGTCAAGCTAATCCCGAAGCTTTCCGTAATATTGTCGGTAGAATGTTAGAAGCACAGGGTCGCGGTTTTTGGCAAGCAGACCCCGACAAATTAGAGAAATTACAGGAATTATATCAATTGACCGATGAAAAATTAGAAGGGGTTACTTAGGGTTTGCTGAATAAATCTAAAAACCTTCTTGGATAATATCTTTAGGCTTTTTTGGAATCAACAAGTGCCAGCGATTGGAGTCAGGTACTTTTTCCCCGAAAATTAGGTAATTGACTCCCTGAAAATTGGTACAACCCCACACCCTACACCCCACACCCCACACCCCACACCCCACACCCTGACACCAGGAAAAACTTTTTGCCGCAAACCCTACTTAGAGTTTTCATCGCAACAGGGAATCCTGATGATAATCTGATTTCCCTCCTGTTTTACTCAGCAGACGGATATTTTCAATCAGGATTGATTTTTCTAACGCTTTAGCCATATCGTATAAAGTCAAGGCTGCCACAGATACCGCCGTTAAAGCTTCCATTTCTACCCCAGTTTCCGATTTTGTCACCACTTCTGCCCGAATTTCGTAGCCGGGTAACTCTGCTTTCGGGATAATCTGAACATTGATTTTTTGCAGGGGTAAGGGATGGCAAAGGGGAATTAAGGAGGAAGTTTGTTTGGCCGCCATAATTCCTGCTAGTCTGGCCGTCCCTAAAACGTCACCTTTAGGCGCATTT
Organism: Microcystis sp. LE19-10.1B; assembly: GCF_027530565.1. Taxonomy (NCBI): domain Bacteria; kingdom Bacillati; phylum Cyanobacteriota; class Cyanophyceae; order Chroococcales; family Microcystaceae; genus Microcystis; species Microcystis sp. LE19-10.1B. Next base: position 6,353 of record NZ_JAPZQM010000605.1, read on the forward strand.
CCCTGTTCTATGGCTTCAAAAGTCGTTTTTAGCATTCTCACTTGTCCTAGGGCGATAGCAGTGCGTTTAGTGGGCATTTTCTCCGATACATCCACCATCTGGGCCTCGCCTTGGCTGTCGAGATGAGATAATTTTTCTTTACCCTCTTGCGTCATTGAATGAACCTGTGCTATAGTAGTTTACTGTTGAGAAAAACAAGGGCTTGTAGCTTAGTGGATTAGAGCGTGTGGCTACGGACCACAAGGTCGGGAGTTCGAGTCTCTCCAAGCCCGTTACATACAATGGCATATACTACAGGAATTAGGGACATATAGTTCCTAATTCCTTTGGTTTTTTGCCCCATCTTCCCACTTTCCTATACTTTTTAAACAGGATTTAGTATCATCAGCCAGTTTTGCCGAGGTATTTTTTACCCTCAAACAGTGAAAGAAACTAAACTTTTAGGATTGTATAATACTAAATCTGGTTATTAAAAACTGATTATTTATTCCCCCTTTTGCCTTTTGCCTCTTGCCTTTTGCCTGTCCTTATAAGTAACCTATGCTCAACGGATTTAGTATAATATGAATTCTCCTGCACCTGTGCCGACACCCTTTCAAGTTGCTTTAGAGCGTTACCAGAATGCTCTAAATTATTTAGATACTTCTCATAATAAATCTCTGAAAAAAGCACAGGCTTTAGAAATTATTGCCGCCAGAGATGCTCTTAATAAACAAATGGAAGCTGAGGCGGAAATTTCGGTTGATATGTCGTCAAAATTAATCGAACAAGATAATAGATTAAAACAGAAAAGCTACAAAATTACTCAAGTTCTTGACTTAGCTGAATATCGGGAGACTTTACCTATGTCTGCTCAGGCTTGGTGGTGGCATTTAGAAAGTAGGGAATCTTTGCATCCTTGCAATCGCTTTGATTGGCTATTGAGAATCGGTAAACTGGTTTTATTAGGGGTTAATTTTACATTAATCGGAACGATTGCTACTCGGTTTCTTAGTGGTGGTTCAGGTTTGCTAGAAATAGGAGGTGTTATTTTTTCGACTTTCATTTCTTTATTACAAACTGAAAATGCTCTCACACGGACGCGCCAGAAGGGTTTTGTTAAGTTAATGAAATTGCTTGGGATTGCTGAACATTGGTATGAAGAAATACAGTTTTCTGTAACAGTAATAGTCTTTGCTATTCTCTTGGGAATTTATCTAAATTTCTCTTGGTTTTCTGAGCTTTATAAGCAAGAAGGCAACCGTTTACAATCTCCTCCGCCAGCAAGTCAAGAATTTCCTAATTTAGCTTCAGCCGAAGAGAAGTATTTAAAAGCGATTGAGTTAGATCCAGATAATCTAGATGCTCATTATAAGTTAGCAACACTTTATGAAGAGTTACAGGATTTGACTAATGGGAAGAAACACTATTTAATTGCGGCAAAAGGTGGTTTTATAGATGCTTATAATAATCTCGCTTATTGGTATCTGCGAGATAATAAGAATGCAGAAGCGGTAGAGTTACTGGAAAAAGCCAAGAGATTATTAGCAGAAAAAGATGAAAAACTAGACCAATTTACTGAAGAGGAGAAACGCAATTTAGCATTACAAAAATATAGTATTTATAAAAATCTAGGCTGGGCCAGATTTAAGCAAAATCGCAGTGAAGATGCAGTTCCTAATCTTTTAGTTGCTATTGGTATCGCTGAAAATCCAGCTTATCAGAAATTTATCCGCAATCCCGGTGCTGCTTTTTGTATTTATGCTCAACTTTTAGAAAAAGAAGACAAGAAATTATCTCAGGAAAATTGGCGTAAATGTCTTAAATTAGCCGAAGGGAGGGAAATTAATACGGAGGAGGAGCAATGGTTATATGAAGCGAGGAAAAAATTAAAGTGAAGTAAAGTTTAGTGACTATTCTCTGAGTAATGCGCTAAATCCTTCTTGCTGAAAATGCTTATCAAAGGTTAATATTTGAGAGATTTCCAGTTGTCTCATAATCTGCATGGAAGCACAATCAGTTAAACTGTATCCTTTATCTAATCGTCTTTGGTAAAAATCAAAAGCTTGCTGAAATTGTTCACTGGTTTGGGGAATGATTATGGTTTTGCTGTCATTGCGTAAATCATGAGTTAGACGAATAGCTGATTTACGCAAAAATTCCCCTCTACTGCATAAAGCATTGAGTAATTCTGTCAGAACCATTTCACTGGTAACACCTCTAAAGTTACCCAGTCTTGCTACCATACTTATAGCAAGTCTATGAGCATTATCTCCTCTATCAGCTAACGCTTTTAAATAGAAGGTATCTAAGAAAATTTTTCTCATTCTTCCTCATCTTCTCTCGGTGCGCCGTACATATAATGTTCCGCGTTACGCGCAAAGTCTCTGGGAAAGTGTTTTCGCCATTCTGATTGGGGAACAACGTTACCAATCTCAACAATTCTTTGCCAAAAAGGTTTTTTGCGAAATTCTGGGTCATTTTCTAGTGCATCCCATTTAGCATCGAGTTCTTCCATTGATAACTCAGGCTCTTCGGATGTGTTAGAGGTTGAATGATTGTTTAAGTTAGTCATGATTAAAGGTTCCTTTTAGATTAAAGAGAATAAGTTAATGATAACCTAAATTATCTGGTCAGGTAAATGTTTTGCGAAAATTTGTTTCATTCTTCCTCATCTTCTCTCGGTGCGCCGTACATATAGTGTTCAAAATTACGCGCAAAGTCTGTAGGTAAGTGTTTTCGCCATTCTGATTGGGGAACAAGTGCGCCAATTTCTATAATTTGTTGCCAGATAGGTTTTGCTAAAAATTCTGGGTCATTTTCTAGTGCATCCCATTTAGCATCGAGTTCTTCCATTGATAACTCAGGCTCTTCGGATGTGTTAGAGGTTGAATGATTGTTTAAGTTAGTCATGATTAAAGGTTCCTTAGTGATAATAGGTTACTTTTATTATAGCATTTTCAAGTTGGATTGAGGTACGGAGATTATCGAGGGTAATTAACCACAGAGACACAAAGAACACAGAGATTATTCACCGATGTTATAATTTATAATGATGATGGCAAGAGAGCCGAATGTTTAACTGAAAGCTTGACATTATTTTATGTACAGACTATATTATAGTTATGGAATAGAATATTATATTTGATCCAGATTTTAGGTTCTGGTTTTATCAACAAGAACAGGGACTTCAAAATGAAGTATTTGCTGTTTTAACTGTATTGATGAAACTTAGACCAGCACTGGGGAGACCACGAGTTGATACCATTGAAGGATCTTCTTTTAAGAATATGAAAGAGCTTCGTATTCAGTATAAAGGTGAACCTTGGCGTGTTTTATTTGCCTTTGATCCTCATCGACAAGCAATTTTACTTGTTGGGGGGAACAAGTCAGGTAACAAAAGATGGTACAAAGAAAATATTCCTATAGCAGATCAACGTTATCAAAAATATCTGGAAAAACTTAAGGAAGAAAAGTCATGAAAGAATATACCAACTTCTCGGAAGAATTTAATAAACTTTGTGGAGAACGACAAGCAATTATTAAAGCAAGAGCTTCCCAAATTTATCTGGAGGAACTTACGCTTAAGTATTTGCAGGAAAAACTAGGTTTATCTTTATCAGAATTGGCAAAGTATCTTGAAGTACAGCAATCAATAGTACCTAAACTTAAACAAGAGCAAAATCTAGAGCTAAATAGGGCTTGCTGAATAAATCTAAAAACCTTGTTGGATAAGACTTTTGGACTTTTTTCCCCTCAAAAAGTGCCAGCCATTGCGGGGATCGGGGGGAAAATTCCTGGACTTTTTCCCTGAAAATTAGGTAATTGGCCACCTCA
>NZ_JAPZQM010000204.1:0-1927 GCF_027530565.1 Microcystis sp. LE19-10.1B
ATGAAACTCTTATAGAGAAAGACATTTGGCGATTTTTGTCAATTGTTTTCGATCTAGAGCGAACTAATCAATTAAGTCTCTTGCCAGATAAGGATTTAGTCGATTTATGCTCCCCTATTGAACCATACCAAATAACGAAGAGCCAAAGTCTTACCCAACAAGGTTTTTAGATTTATTCAGCAAGCCCTAATTAGGATTTGCCGAAAAAGTTTTTCAGCAGACCCTAGGTACTGCTCATCCATGTCTCTCAGATTGCCCGATTTCGTCCCCCCCCCCTCAACGGTTACGACTGTTTTGGGTTGAGAATACTATTAATAATCAGAGCGTTTTTGGGAAGATAAGGAGGATCAATCATTTCACGATGAATACCGGTGGCATAATGATTGATTCTTTCTCCTTTTGTTGCTTGTGTCCAATCATCTTGAGCTTCATAGTTTCCCTCAGCACGAATCAAATGAATAGTCCCTTGAATTTGTACATTTTTTAAATCAGAATTCCAAAGAAAATTAAAGTATTCCCACACTTGATGATAAGTGCGATTGCGGAGTTTTTGATTCTCTAAAAAGTAACCTCTTAATTCCTGACGTTTGGGATTTAATAAGAAAGCATCAACCCCTTCTTGAATCTCTGACATATCAGCTTTTTTAGCCTCACGTCCTCCTCTGTAAGTATCCAGTAAAATGACATCAGAAACAACTCTCCCTCGACTTTCTAATTGTTGAGCCATTAACATCGCTAAAAATCCGCCGGCGGAATGTCCCATTAATTTTATATCTTGATTCTGAGCCAAATCCTCAATTAATTCAGCGTATTTTTTTAACATTAATTCATCGCTAATATACCGGAAAGTATAAATAGCATAATTCGTTAGATACTCTGCTAAATTGGCATAAGCAGCAGCGAAACCAAGGGCGGGGGGAAATAAAAAGACGGCCTTTTCTTGCTCCTTATTAAACACCACATAAGGACGTTCTTTCGGTTGAATATTCATCTCCTGAGCATAGATAATATAATCGCTTAATTCGGCGACTGTTGGCTTTTCATAAATCATTGATAAAGGAATTTCTATGGCCATTTTTTCATAAATTAAAGCCATAAGATTCATAGCTTGTAAGGAATGACCACCCAACTCAAAGAAGTTATCATTAACCCCTATCTTGCCAGCTTGTAGAAGTTGTTGCCAAAGGCTTACTAAGATAGTTTCCGTTGAATTGCGGGGGGCTAAATAGGGTGATTCAACTAGAGAAGTCTCATCCGGTATAGGCAATTTATGAACGTCTATTTTCCCATTAGGATTTAAGGGAAAATCCGACAACATGACAAAGGCAGAAGGGATCATGTAAACGGGTAATTTCTGCTGTAAGAAACGACGCAAATCCTGGGAAGTTAATAAAGTATCTTTTCTGATTACATAAGCAACTAACCGTTGATTATATAAGGTATCTTCCCGCATAATCACAACAGTTTGTTCAACGTTGGGATGAGTTTCTAAAACTGTCTGAATTTCTCCTAATTCAATGCGGAAACCTCTCAGCTTAACTTGATTATCAATCCGCCCTAAATATTCAATGTTTCCATCAGGAAGATAGCGAGCTAAATCTCCGGTTTTATATAATTTACCCTGGGCAAAAGGATGAGGAATAAATTTTTCAGCCGTTAATTCAGGTTGGTTGAGGTATCCACGCGCTAAACCCATTCCACCAATATGTAATTCTCCAGCAACACCAATAGGAACCGGTTGGAGATAACTGTCGAGAATGTAAATCTGGGCATTAGCAATGGGAGTTCCAATAGAAATTTGGGAATTTGGCTGACAGCACCAGATAGTAGTCTCAACCGCTACTTCTGTTGGTCCATAAGCGTTATATAATTCACAGTTTAACTGCTGAAAAAATCGTTGATTGAGTTCATAAGATAAGGCTTCTCC
>NZ_JAPZQM010000326.1:0-4517 GCF_027530565.1 Microcystis sp. LE19-10.1B
ATCCTTATCTGGCAAGAGACTTAATTGATTAGTTCGCTCTAGAGCAAAAACAATTGACAAAAATCGCTAAATGCCTTTCTCTATAAGGGTTCCATCCCTTATAACCCCCGTCCATTGCATAACACAAACCGAAGAGCCATAAAAGTCAGTCCTAATAATCGTGGGTGTGAGAGGAGTGTTTCGGAAAATGGCTTGGGACTGACTATCTCTAATTTAGGCAGGGGATATGAACTTACTGTGACGCAGACATGAAGTTTTGATTGCAAGGTCATTATCCTAGTGGATAGACAGGTAGAAAGATAGAGAAAAAGGTCAATGATAGATTTTTCCTGGTTATTAAACCCAGGGTAAGAGCATCTCAATTAGGCTTGACAAAAGGCTCTCAGCACAGCAATCATATATAGCGTTTTTCAGTCTGCTGAGGTACAAAAGTTATGGGTTTTAGGCACTCATGCAAGAGGCAAAAGGCAAAAGGGAAGAAAAATAGGTGTACCTCACTAGCTTAGGAAACGCTATAGTTATTCTAAGTACGGGACAAAAAGCTTGAAAAGTAGAGAGAAAAGGGGTTTCATAGAAAGTAGAAACAACATCCCGAAACTGGTTTGGAGAAATCATTAGTTATTTCGAGCAAAGGACAACGAATGGGGTGGTCGAGGGAATCAATAATAAACTTAAACTAATAAAACGGAGAGGCTATGGCTTGAGAAACTTTCGGAATTTTTGGGTTAGAAGTATGTTATCTTGGCATCTTGTCTGTTGATTTAGCATAAAGAGTAACGAAGAGCCGAAAAAGTCCCTAAATTTCCCCCCCAATCACTCCAAGGGTCGGCGCTTTTTGAGGGAAAAAAAGTCTAAAAATATTATCCAACAAGGTTTTTAGATTTATTCAGCACCCCCTAAATAGAACAGACAAAAAGCCTGTTCTATCCATGAGGAGAAAAAAACTTAAACGGTCATGATATCTTTTTCTTTTGTCGTTAACAAATCCTCGATTTTGGCGATAAATTTATCGGTGGATTTCTGCACTTGATCCTGTAAATCCCTGGATTCATCCTCAGAAATTTCGTGACTTTTCTCCTGTTTACGGATAGCATCGATCGCATCCCGGCGAATATTGCGGATCGCCACCTTTCCTTCTTCAGACAATTTCGCCGCTAATTTGACCAATTCCTTGCGGCGATCGCTAGTGAGGGGAGGGATATTCAAACGAATGATCTGACCGTCATTACTGGGGGTTAAACCCACGTCCGAGAGAGAAATCGCCTTTTCGATCGCCCCCATACTGGTACGATCGAAGGGTTGAATGGCGATCGTGGTTGCGTCGGGAGTGCTAATGGTCGCTAGGGACTTGAGGGGAGTTTCCATGCCATAATACTCCACCACGATCCGATCTAAAAGAGAAGCATTTGCGCGGCCGGTACGAATCGTATTAAAAGCTCTCTGGGTTGATTCGACGGTTTTCTGCATATGGTCTTGAACTTCAGCTAACTTCACAGAATCCTCCTACCAATGTTCCAACGGGTTCACCTTTGACAGCGCGAACAATATTACCTGTCACCGACAGATCGAAAACGACTATCGGGATATTATTTTCCTTGCACAGAGCGATCGCCGTTCCGTCCATCACCCGCAGATCATGGGTCAGCACATGACCGTAGGTGAGACTTTGAAAGCGTCGCGCGTTAGGATTGTGAGAGGGATCGGAATCATAAACCCCATCCACTTTCGTCGCTTTAAACACCACTTCCGCATCGATTTCGGCAGCGCGCAGGGCCGCCGTGGTATCGGTGGTAAAGAAAGGATTACCCGATCCCGCACCAAAAACCACTACCCGACCTTTTTCCAGATGACGGATTGCCCGCCGGCGGATGTAGGGTTCGGCTAATTCCTGCATCGCAATCGCTGTTAATACCCTAGTCGGTACTTGCGCTCGTTCTAGGGCATCCTGCAAGGTCATAGCGTTCATGACTGTTGCTATCATACCAATATAATCGGCCGTGGCCCGATCCATGCCGGCCGAGGCGGCTTTCACCCCGCGAAAAATATTGCCCCCACCAACCACGATCGCCAATTGGATGCCTTGGTCAACCACTTCGGAGATTTCCTGAGCGATAGCGGAAACCACCATCGGGTCGATCCCATAGCCGAGATTGCCCATCAGGGCCTCCCCACTCAGTTTTAATAATACCCGCTTGTACGCCATGCCCTTACTACCACTCGCTAAAACAAGATCTAGATAATTTTTGTCTCCCCATAAGATAGCAGGTTTTGGCCTTGATTTAAGTTGACCAGTTCACTCTCCCCTGGGGCCGACAAGTTAAGATTAATAAATCTTTTCCTTGGGGAATTTGTATTTAGTGATACCTTTGTTATTAAAAGGAGCTTAGTTTTATAGAGAATTAATAACCGTGGTCAGCGATCGATTACTATTGGTCAACAAAAGCAATCAAGGGGCTGCTAACATCGATACCTTTGATTGGGTGTATGGGTTTCAGGATGGAACTCGTCTGATGGGAAGGGTTTGCGGTTACTTAGACCCCGATAGTTATCGTCTTCTCGATCCCGAAAACTGCAGCGCTATCTACCAGAATGCCCAGGGACAAGTCCTTAGTCGTTGGCAAGCTGGAGATTTTATCGCTTTTGAACTAACCACCACCGGGGAAAATCTCCTGATCGTGGCTTCTAATGATAATTGTGTTAGTAATAGTCTCTGTTTGGTTTCGGGCATTAGTCGCAGCTGCGCCCAAGTTAGCGATGAAGGAAAATCCCTCGTCCGGGAGGTTTTTCAATACCAGGCTTGGTCTTTGCAGGGCGATAATAGCACTTCTAAGCCGGCTTTCAGTTGGAATTGTTCCGTATCTCCCTTTTTCCCCTTTGTTTCCCTGCGTTTTAATCTTCAGTCCACCAGCAGCAAAAAATTCTATCGTTGGACGGTTTCCCCCTATTTTCCCTTTTGTCCCCTCTTAGAAGTGGGAGAATCCCTTGCCTAATTAGGGTTTGCGGCAAAAAGTTTTTCGGTGGGGGCAGGGTGTAGGGTGTAGGGTGTAGGGTGTAGGGTGTAGGGTGTAGAGTTTTAGAGATTTTGAGGGGGTCAATTACCTAATTTTCAGGGAAAAAGTCCCTGAATTTTCCACCCGATCACTCCGGGATACGGTACTTTTTGGTTTCCAAAAAGTCTAAAAGTCTTACCCAACAAGGTTTTTAGATTTATTGAGCAAGCCCTAATTAGCCTTCTCTATTCTTTTGCAAATAATCGACTAATGCCCATAATCCTAGGCGATAACTTTCGGCCCCAAAACCGCTAATCTGTCCGATGGCTATATCGGCAATGTAGGAATGATGACGAAAAGACTCGCGTTTGTAAATATTGCTTAAGTGTACTTCCACACAGGCCATTTTTGTGCTTAATAGTGCGTCGCGGATGGCGATACTGGTGTGAGTATAAGCTCCCGCATTAATCAAAATACCGTCCTGCTGACCCCATGCTTGCTGAATCCAGTCCACTAATTGCCCTTCCTGATTGGACTGATGCGCGGTTAAATTCACCCCTAAACGGGTAGCTTCTTCGTTTAAAAACCGGTTAATCGCCTCTAAATTGACGTTACCGTAGAGATTCGGCTCTCTTTTTCCCAATAGGTTTAAATTCGGCCCGTGCAGAACCAGAATGCTTAGTTTATTCACAAATGTCCTCCCTATCACCACGAGAATTAATCTTATCTCGATCAGGGACTATTGCCGATCAACAACATTTTTGCCGCTACGGTAATCACCGCACCAATAGTAGCACTGAGCGCACCGACGATGATCGGCAGAATGAGACCTCGGAATCCCTGGAGGTCGGAAATAGCTTTAATCATCGGAAATTTTGGGTCTGAAACCCCGTCGTTCTACGACGGCTTTACTGTTAAATATTAGCACATTTACGAAATATATGCTAAAACGTGAGGTATGGAAAAAGCCTATTCGTTTCGATTTTACCCCACACCCGAACAAGAGTCGCTATTGCGGCGCACTTTGGGCTGTGTAAGATTAGTTTACAATAAGGCACTCCATGTCAGAACACAAGCATGGTACGAAAGACAAGAAAGAGTAGGATATACTGAAACTTCTTCAATGTTGACCGATTGGAAAAAACAAGAAGAATTAAACTTTCTCAATGAAGTTAGCTGTGTACCTTTACAACAAGGGTTAAGACACCTACAAACAGCTTTTACTAACTTCTTTGCTGGTCGTACTAAGTATCCCAACTTTAAGAAAAAACATCAGGGAGGAAGTGCCGAATTTACCAAATCTGCTTTTAAGTTCAAAGACAAACAAATCTATTTAGCCAAATGCACGGAACCCTTACCTATTCGATGGTCAAGACAAATACCAGAAAGCTGTGAACCAAGCACAGTAACAGTCAGATTACATCCTTCTGGACGCTGGCATATTTCAATAAGATTTGATGACCCAACGATTAAGCCTCTACCAGTAACAGATAAAGCCATCGGAATTGACTTAGGAATTAGTAGCCT
>NZ_JAPZQM010000003.1:0-5394 GCF_027530565.1 Microcystis sp. LE19-10.1B
GGCTGACAGCACCAGATAGTAGTCTCAACCGCTACTTCTGTTGGTCCATAAGCGTTATATAATTCACAGTTTAACTGCTGAAAAAATCGTTGATTGAGTTCATAAGATAAGGCTTCTCCCCCGACAATTACTCGTTTTAAATAGTGGCAATCTTTGCTCTTGGGATGTTGCAGAAAAACTCGCAATATTGAGGTAACACAAGTGAAATAAGTTACTTGTTCTTGCACAATTAAATCTATTAAATAATCTATATCTTTATACCCGTCAGGTTTAGCCACGACTAGAGAAGCACCAGATATTAAAGACGAAAAAATTTCCCAGACTGAACCATCAAAACTCAAGGAAGTAATTTGGAGAATGCGATCTTCAGAGGTAATATTATAATGACCAATAGTATATTTCATAGTATTACAAATTCCTCTATGAATATTCATCACGCCTTTGGGTTTTCCCGTTGAACCTGATGTATAAATAACATAGGCTAAATTCTCAGGAGTCGTTAGATTGAAGGGATTTTCTGGACTATAGGTAGCTATCTTTTCCCAATCCCTATCTAAACACAGTAACTCGGCCCCAGTTTGGGGAAGAAAATCCCCTAAAGATTCCTGAGTTAACACCAAAGAAACACCCGAATCTGAGAGGATATCCCCCAAGCGCTCGGTAGGATAATCCGGATCTAAAGGTACATAAGCTCCCCCGGCTTTTAATATCCCTAATAAACCGATGACCATCCCTAGGGAACGCTCCATAAAAATCCCGACCAAACTTTCTGGACCTACACCCTTATCTCGTAAACAGTGAGCTAACTGATTGCCCCGGTTATTTAACTGTTGATAGGTTAATTTTTGTCCTTCAAAAATAACCGCTATTCCCTGCGGATTCTGTGCAACTTGTTCCTCAAATAATTGATGTAAAGACTTATCTAAAGGATAATCTGCCTCGGTATTGTTCCACTCTACTAATAACTGATGTTGCTCTTGTGTTGTCAATATAGGTAATTGTGTTACCCGTTGCCGAGTATCAGTAACAATCCCTGTTAAAATAGTCTGTAAATGTGCTGCCATCCGTTCAATCGTATCCTGAGTAAAACGGCTAGTATCATAGACTAACTGAATCAGTAACTCTTGTCTAGGAATAGCAACCACCGTCAAAGGATAATTAGTTTCCTCAAAATTCTCCACATCCTTAACCCTTAAGGATTGACGAGAATCTCTCGATAACGCTTCTCTAGGATAATTCTCAAAAACGACCAAACTCTCAAACAGGGGAATCCCCGGTGGAATATCACTTAATCTCTGTATTTCAGCCAGAGAAACATAAGCATAATCCTGAATTTCTGCTTGCTTTTGCTGTAATTCCTGTAACCAAGATAGCAATAAATCTGATTCTCTGATGGAGACTCGCAGCGGCAATGTATTAATAAATAATCCTACCCTATGTTCTACCCCTGATAAATCATGAGGGCGACCAGAAACCGTAACCCCAAATAAAACTTCTGACTCCCCACTATAGCGACTGAGAAGAATCGCCCAAGCGGCCTGTACTAAAGTAGATAAGGTCAGATTATGCTTTTGCGCCAAAGATTGCAGGTCTTTGGAGTGAGAAGCCGATAAATGACAGTTATACTCTTTATAAGTCGGCTTACCTTCAGATTTCATTAACTGGAGTCTGTCCACCCTCAGGGGGGTGGGAGTCATAAACCCTTCAAGAGTTCGCTGCCAAAAACTCTCAGCAATAGATGGGTTTTGCTGCTGTAACCAAACAATATAATCTTGATAAGGACGCGGCAAAGGAAGATGATAACTTTTCCCTTGAATACCTGCCTCATAAAACCCTAAAACTTCTTGATAAATAATAGGCATACTCCAACCATCCAGAATAATATGATGATGATTGCAGAGGAATTTATAAGTTTGGTCCGATAGTTGAATCATCAAGCAGCGCATTAAAGGAGCAACTTTGAGTTCAAACCCTTGTTGACGCTCTGTTTCTAACAATAAATCTAAACGTTGTTGTTGTTCTGTGGGGGAAAGATTGCGCCAATCTTGATAATCCCAAGGCAAATCAACCTTTTTTCGCACAATTTGCAGAGGGTTTTCCCGTTTTTCCCAAAGAAATAGAGTCCTTAATACCGAGTGACGCTCTACAACTTTTTCCCACGCTTGCCTAAAAACTGCAAGGTTAATTTCTCCCTCCAGAGTAATTAGAGTTTGACTACAATAAATCCCTGAATCAGGAGTATAAAGACTATGAAAGAGCATCCCTTCCTGCATGGGGGAAAGAGGATAAATAGACTCCACATTTTTGGCGGGTTGATTTTTTGTGTCTGCCATGAAAGATTCTCCTTATTAGTCAATTTCTGCCAGAATATCGTCTAATTCCTGTTGATTCAAGTGCGCTACTGGAAAATCTGAGGGAGTGTAACCCCCAGCATCAGGAGATAAACAATGCTCAATCAATTTCAGCAAAGCTTCTTTATAGCTGCGCCCTAAATATTCTACCGTCGAACGTTCATAGATGAGATCGCTATAAGTCCAGTTTACTTGTAACTGTCCCTCGATAACTCTGGCCGTAATCTCTAATAAATGACTACGATGTCCCTTAAGACTGTGATTAGGCCCCTTAGACTCATCCGCTAATTTCCAATCCCCTTTTTGCAATTGTCCTTGCTCAAATTGACCTAAATAATTAAACAAAACTTCTCTGGCAGGAATTTCAGCTAATTGAGACTTAATATCAGCATCATCACTCAAATATCGCGAAATTCCATAGCCAATTCCCCTGTGAGGAATAGCTCGTAACTGTTCTTTAATAGATTTGAGCCGCTCACCGGGGTGATTTTCGGGGGGGAGTCGCAAAATAACCGGAAAAAGACTGGTAAACCAACCTACCGTCCTCGATAAGTCAACCTCACTGAACAAATCTTCTCGTCCGTGTCCTTCCAAATCAAGAGATATGGTCAAATTTTCTGTCCATTCTGTCAAAGTTTCCGCTAAAGCGGTTAACAAAACCTCATTAATTTGAGTGTTATAGGCAGCGGGGACTTTTTGCAAGAGGGCCCGGGTTTGTTCTTCATCTAGAGTCACCGTGACATCATTTGCCGTCGCTACTGTATTGTATTGTTTTCCAGCCTCGTTATCTACAGGTAAATTTCTCGCCTCTAACCAAGGTTGAGTTAACCAATAGTCTAATGGCTCTTTCGCTTTTTGCCCTTGTCCATAATCCCTCAAGAGAAGTGCCCAATCCTGAAAGGCTATGGTTTTAGGTGGAAGTTCTAGATTCTCCCCCCTTTCTAGCTGTTGATAAGTCATTAATAAATCTTCTAACAAAATTCGCCAAGATACACCATCAACCCCCAAGTGATGAATAATAATCAGTAACCGACTGGGTTGATAGGGTGCCAATTCAAATAGTACCGCCTTGATTAATAGTCCAGTAGAGAGGTTTAAACTTGCCTGTTGAGTTGTTGCCATTGCTAAGAGAGTTTCCCCTTGCTGAGATTGAGGAATAGAAGACAAATCAATCACTTCAAAAGGTACTTCCTCCGGCATTCCTTCATTAACTTGTTGCCATTGTCCTTCCTCCACAGTAAACCGTAACCGCAAAGCGTCATGATGTTCAATTAATTTTCTCAGAGATTGAGCTAACAAATCAGCTTTCAGGTGACGGGGAACTTCTAAGAGGACAGACTGATTAAAGTGGTGCATTTCAGCGCGATTTTGCTCAAAAAACCACAGTTGAATGGGAGTGAGAGGCACAATACCCGTCACTAAACCCTGTTTAGCTAATTCGGCTGTGGAATAATCGGCAACTGTAGCTAGTTCAGCAAGAGTAGGATATTCAAATATCTGTTTAGGGGTAATCTTCAACCCGGCTTGACGAGCGCGAGCGACAACCTGAATACTGAGAATAGAATCGCCCCCAACTTCAAAAAAGCGGTCATAACGACTCACTTGTTTAATTCTGAGAACATCTTGCCAAATACTGGCCAAAATCTTTTCTTTCTGAGTATGCGGGGGGACAAAATCCTGCTCAGATGTCCAAGGTATCTCAGGGAGGGGTAAACTGGAACGGTCAATTTTTCCATTGGGAGTCAGAGGGAGAGTTTCTAAGGAGACAAAAAGAGCCGGAATCATATACTCTGGCAATTTCTGTCCCAAGAAACGACGCAAATCCTCAGTATTTATCGGACCATTTTCTCCTACTAGATAAGCGACTAACCTCTTATTCCGATAGGAGTCTTCCCAAACCTTCACCACCTTTTGCTTAACTTGGGGATAAGTCCCTAGAGTTGCCTCAATTTCTCCTAATTCAATGCGGAAACCCCGCAATTTTACCTGATTATCACCCCGCCCCAAAAAATCAATATTTCCATCGGGTAAATATCGGGCTAAATCTCCTGTTTTATAGAGTTTGGCATTGGGTTCATTACTAAACGGATTGGAGATAAATTTCTCGGCGGTTAATTCAGGTTGATTCAGATAACATCGAGCTAACCCTTTACCCCCGATATATAAATCACCAATAGTTCCTAGAGGAACCGGTTGCTTAAAAGAGTCCAGAATATAAACTTGAGTATTGGCAATAGGCCGGCCGATACTCGGTTGTCCATGGTGTCCTTTAGGCACTAAGCTAAAAGTGGAATAAGTGGTATCTTCTGAAGGACCGTAGAGATTATAAACATTCTTAATGTTTTCCTGCTGGTAAAGCTTCTGTACCAATTGATTAGACAAAGCTTCTCCGGCGAGGTTTACCGTTTGCACAGTCTCAGGTATCGCCTCAATTTCCAGCAGTTGAGCGATCGCTGTAGGTACGGTATTAATTAATGTTACCTCTTTGGCTGCACTTAAACTAGGCAAATCTAGAACATTCTGGGCCAGAATAATCTTACCCCCCACAGCCAAGTAGGGCTGATTCATTCTCTCTTATGTCATTCTCTCAACTCCTTATCTGGCAACGTTTTTAGTCGATTTCTCGGAAATACATAGGGTTTGCGGCAAAAAGTTTTTCGTGGTAGGGTGTGGGGTGTGGGGTTTTACCCATTTTCAGGTGGTCAATTACCTAATTTTCAGGGAAAAAGTCCAGGGATTTTCCCCCCAATCACTCCAATGGTCGGCACTTTTTGAGGGAAAAAAAGTCTAACAACCTTATCCAACAAGGTTGTTAGATTTATTCAGCAAGCCCTACATAGCTGAAAATTTGTCAAAACGTCGTGCTTTGTAGGTTGATTCATGAATCAACCCTACCCTGCCCTAGGGTCGTTTCATTCTCTCAAATGTCATTCTCTCAAGTCCTTATCTGGCAACGTTTTTAGTCGATTTCTCGAAATACATAGCTGAAAATTTTTAAAAACGTCGTGCTTTGCTTACCTCATAAGCGATTAAAGGTAGCAAA
>NZ_JAPZQM010000419.1:0-5060 GCF_027530565.1 Microcystis sp. LE19-10.1B
GGCGGGGGCCCCCCGGGGGGGGGGGAAATTCGGAATTATCAATTATCAGGGGGGGCCAGGGGGCCGGGGGGGAGGGGGGAAAAAAAAGCGGCCTCCTGACTCCTGACTCCTGACTCCTGACTCCCGACTCCTGACTCCCGACTCCCGACGGTTCAAGTCTAATTAACTGGATAAAGTGCGACGTTTCATGACCATTTCGTAGGCTTCGATAATGTCGCCTTCTTTCCAGTCATTGAATTTAGAAACACCGACACCGCACTCGAAACCGGTAGCTACTTCCCGGGCATCTTCCTTCATCCGTTTGAGGGAATCGAGAACTCCCTGATAAACAATTTCCTTGCCGCGACGCACGCGCAGGAAGCGGTTCCGCACCAGTTTACCAGATTGGACATAACAGCCCGCCACAGCCCCACGACCGACGGTGAAGACGGCGCGCACTTCGGCGAAACCGAGGTGTTCTTCCACTTCTTCGGGGTCGAGAAGACCTTCCATCGCCCCTTGAATATCATCGAGAAGCTTGTAGATGATATTGTAATCGCGGATATCGACCCCTTCCCGATCGGCGGATGCGCGCGCACCACTGGCAAGGGTGGTATTAAAGCCCACCACCACCGCACCACTAGCGGCGGCCAGATCCACATCGGTTTCGGTGATTTCCCCCGGAGAGGCGAGGAGAACGCGAATCTGCACTTCGTTTTGGGGTAACTGTTTGAGCGCACCGAGGATGGCCTCGACGGAACCTTGCACATCTGCCTTGAGGATGAGATTAAGTTCCTTGAGTTGTCCTTCTTGAGCTTGGATAGAGAGGGTGCTAAGGCTAACGCGACGAGAAGAGAGGGCCTGTTGTAAACGGGTGTTGCGTCGTTCGATCGCCCGTTGATCAGCGATTGATCGGGCCTCTTTTTCACTTTCATAGACATCGAATTCATCGCCAGCGGCCGGCACATCACTGAGACCGAGGATTTCCACGGCGAAGGAGGGGGTGGCCGCTTCGACTTTTTGACCGCGATCATCGATCATGGCCCGAATTTTGCCGAAAACGGAACCGGCGACGATGCTATCACCGACCCGGAGAGTGCCATTCTGGACGAGCAGGGTAGCCACGGGGCCTTTGGTGCGATCGAGGTTAGCTTCGATGACGGTTCCCTTCGCCAAGCGGTCGGGGTTAGCGACCAATTCCTCCACTTCTGCCACCAAGAGGATCATTTCCAGCAGATTATCGAGATTTTCACCCCGCAGGGCGCTAACGGGAACCATGATCGTCTCACCGCCCCAATCTTCGGCCACCAGTCCCTGTTCGGTCAATTCCTGTTTAATCCGGTCGGGGTTAGCTGAAGGTTTATCGACTTTGTTAATCGCCACCACGATGGGGACTTCGGCAGCCCTGGCGTGACTGATTGCCTCTTTCGTTTGGGGTTGTACGCCGTCATCGGCGGCTACCACCAGCACGGCTATATCGGTGACTCTCGCCCCGCGGGCGCGCATAGCGGTAAAAGCTTCGTGGCCGGGGGTATCCAAAAAGACAATCTGTTCCGGTTTGCCGTTATGTTCCACATCGACGTGGTAAGCACCGATGTGCTGGGTGATGCCGCCTGCTTCCCCCTGGGCGACTTTGGTTTTGCGGATCGAGTCGAGGAGGGTGGTTTTACCGTGGTCAACGTGACCCATAATGGTGACGACGGGGGGACGACGCTGGAGACTTTCCCAGTCGGAGACATCGATCATTTCCGTGGTTTTGATCGCCGCCGACTGGGTGCTGGGGGTTTCCACGGCGATCTCGAAGTCCCTGGCGATCATTTCGATCGTGTCCACGTCGAGAGTTTGGGTGATATTAACCGCCATCCCTTTAAAAAATAGGGTTCTGATGATCTCAGTTTCGGGGACTTTCATCAATTCCGAGAGGTCGCGCACGGTGAGACTGCCGGTGACAACGATGCTTTCCGGGCGTTTTTCCTCTTGGGGTTCTTGGCGCTCGCTTTTCGGGCTGCCGGTGTGGGCGGTTGGTTTACTGGGCCGCTTAACTTTGACTGCTGTTGGGGTGCCGGGGGGGGCAGCTTTAGCGGTGGGCGGTTTGGGGGGACGAGCGGTGGAGAGGGTAAAACTGGGGGTATTAATTAACCCGGACAGTTCCGATTCTAGATCATCGTCATCTTCAAAGAGCGCTTGGGTGCGGCGTTTGTTTTTGCCGGCAGTTTTGGCGGTTTTGGCCGCTTTTTTTTCTTCCTCTTCTTCTTCTTCCCAGGTAGATTTTTTGGCCATGCGAGGGGGCATGGTGGGTCGTTTGAGTTTTTTGGGCCCGTCTGCTCCGAGCAATCCGGTATCTGTATCGATTTCTGTGCCATCAACACCAGATTTCTTGGTGGTATCGGTTTCCTCCTCGCTGGTAGCCGAGATTTTAGCGGGTAACCCGGGGCGAACCGGGCGCTTCAACTCCACTGTCTCCCGCACTTCTCTAGCTGGTTCCGCCAGTTTCGGGCTTTTTCCGTCGGGTTTGCGGTTGAGGGTCGGTTTTTCTGGTTTAGCCAAGCCTACCCTACGCTCAGGACTAGGGGCGTTTTCGCTCTCGCCGCGCTCGCGTTTTTCTCCCCGGGGCCTGTCGTTACTGCCAGGAGCATTTTTAGATCGGGGTTCTGGCCGTCCCGAGGCAGTTTCAGGGCGTGGTTTCGGGGTGAGGGAAGGTCGATTAGGTGGGGCGATTAAGGTGGGGGCTGCTTCTGGCACTAGCGGGGTTTCGGTCGGGGTTTCTTTAACACTGGGGCTATGAGATAGCATCTCTGCTGCAGTGGGGGGAGTTTTTTCGGCCGCCTCGTCGCGCCCTGGGGGAGCAACGAGGGGTTTAACCGGGGGACGGGGGGGACTGATTAAAGTCGGTTTGGCCGAGGAACCGGCTTGACCGGGATAGCTTTCCCCTTCTTCGCCGGTTTCGGGGCGGTTGTGTTTATGCAGGGCTAAAATCTTTTGTTTTTTTTCTTCGGCAGGACTAGCCGATTCTCGCTGACCCGTGCTATTTTTACTGGTACTCGAGGCCAATCCCTTCGCAGCGATTGCTTTGATGCGTTGGGCATCCTCTTCGCTGATCGTGCTACTGTGGCTCTTGTACTCGATGTTCAACTGGTCACAGATGTCCAAAATGTCTTTGTTGTCTAGATTCAATTCTTTTGATAAATCGTAAATTCTGACTTTCGTGTTACTCATCCATTATCCCCCGGCTAAAGTGTTAGTGATCCTATAAGTTGGCTGATTTTTTGATCCTCTCAGGACTGCCCCCTTTCCATGCTAACGATTTTGTGGCTATGATCGTCAATTTTAATCCTGATTTGAACGACCTTGCTTGGCAGTCCCGAGGCGCTCTTGCAAGGATTCATAGAGCGTTTCGGGAATATTGGCTTTTAGGGCCCGTCCGAGACGATTTTTTTGCCGGGCTAATTGCAGGCAATTAGGTTGCGGACAGATATAGGCAGCCCTTCCCATTCCTTGATCTAATTGTATCTGTCCGGACGGGTGTAGTCGGACAATTCGCCAAAAGGATTCTTTCGGGGCGAAGAGACGGCAGCTAATACAGCGTCGATAATTGACGAAGGGGTTCATTCTTGGTCTAAATCCTGCGCTTCTGGGTCGTTTTCATCGGTTTTTACCTCTTGTTCGCCTTTATAGAGGACTATATCCTTAATATCGATTTTCCAGCCCGTCAGACGGGCGGCTAGACGCACGTTCTGCCCTTCTTTGCCAATCGCTAAACTTAATTGATCCTGTGCCACCAGTACCAATGCTTGTCTTTCTTCGGCATTAGTGAACAAAACTTGGTCGATACGGGCGGGACTAAGGGCATTGGCGATGTAGGTGGCGGGATCTGGAGACCAGCGAATCACGTCGATTTTTTCCCCCCGCAATTCGTTAACCACGGCTTGAATCCTGGAACCTCTAGCCCCAATACAAGCCCCAACCGGATCCACGTCTCTCTCTAAGGTATCGACGGCGATTTTTGTCCGCGAACCAACGTGACGGGAGGGGGGATTGGCTTCCCGGGCGACGGCGACAATACGCACGATTTCCTCCTCGATTTCGGGAACTTCGTTGGCGAACAAATATACTACCAAACCCGCCGCCGCTCTGGAAACGATTAATTGCGGGCCGCGGTGAGAACCTTCCAGGACTTTTTTGAGCAGAACTTTAAAGGTGGCGTTAGCGCGATAGTTATCGTTGGGTAGCTGTTCCCGTTTGGGTAGTTCTGCTTCCACTTCCGGTTGACCGTAGGTGCTTTGTACCATGACAATAGCGGCCTGTCTTTCAAAACGGACGACCCGGGCCTGTAAAACCGTTCCTTCCAGATCTTGGAACTCCTCTTGAATCATTTTGCGTTGGTTATCCCGCAGTTTTTGCAGTAAAACCTGTTTAGTTTGAATTGCCGCCATGCGACCAAATTCTCTTTGGTCGGGGGTGACATCAAGAACTACTTCATCCCCTAATTGGGCCTCATCGGCCACTTCTTGCACTTCTTTGAGACCGATGTGATGGTCGGGATTAGTCACTTCTTCGACAATAGTTTTAGTCGAAAGGATGCGAAACCCTTCTTCTTCTACGTCTAATTCCACATCAAAGTTATTGAAATAATCTTCATGAAATTGAGCGGCTTTTTCTAAACTTTGGGCGCGTCGATAACGTTCATACCCCTTGAGAAGTGCTTCACGCAAGGCTTCCTGTACGGCATTTTTGGGCAGATTATGTCGTTGGCTAATTTCTTCGAGCATTATTTTTAAACCAGGCAAATTAACAGTAGCCATAATTATTTTTTCTCCTTACTTTTGAGTGATTAGTTTTTTAGCCATTAGCCTTGTATCAGTTATCAGTTATCAGTTATCAGATGTAAGTTATCAGTTATCAGATGTAAGTTTTAAGTTAATCAGTTAGTTATTTATTTAGGTTCTTCGTTACTTGGTATGGTTCGATAGGGGGGCATAAATCGACTAAATCCTTATCTGGTAAGAGACTTAATTGATTAGTTCGCTCTAGATAAAAAACAATTGACAAAAATCGCTAAATGCCTTTCTATATAAGGGTTA
>NZ_JAPZQM010000289.1:0-3774 GCF_027530565.1 Microcystis sp. LE19-10.1B
ACTATCAGAGGATAGAAAGAAAATAACTTTCACAGATAAGAAAAACATTGGGACGGTTAAACTAAAAGGAACTAGAGACCTAAACTTTTATCCTATAGACCAAATTAAACGAGTTAGAATTGTTAAACGAGCGGATGGTTACTATGTCCAATTCTGTCTAAGTGTTGATATTCGGGAATATGCGAAACCCCTAGAACCGACTAAAAGATGTGTGGGATTGGATGTAGGTTTAAAAGTTTTCTACGCTAATAGTGATGGGGAAACGGTAGAAATACCGCAATACTATCGCCAGGCAGAAAAAAGATTAAACCGTCTAAATCGGAAAAAATCTAAAAAGTTTAGAAAAGGTCAACCTCAGTCAAACAACTACCAAAGGGCCAGAAAGAGGTATGCTAGAAAACATTTAAGAGTAAGTAGGCAACGTAGAGGCTTTGTCGAAAAAGAGGCATTGCGCGTCATTAAATCTAACGATTTCATCGCTTACGAAAACTTAAATATTCAAGGCATGGTAAAAAACTCTAGACTAGCTAAATCTATCAATGATGTGGCTTGGTCAACTTTCCGACAATGGTTAGAATATTTTGGTTTTAAATATGGTAAGGCTACGGTAGCAGTAGCCCCCCATAACACGAGTCAAAATTGTTCTAATTGTGGTCAAAAAGTCCCTAAATCTCTATCTACAAGAACTCATATTTGTCCTCACTGTGGCTATGTAGAAGATAGAGATATTAACGCCGCTATCAACATTCTCAAAAAGGGACTAAGTACCGTGGGACACACGGAAACTAATACGCTTGGGGAGAGATTCCCTCTGGTTTGATTGGATACGTCCTGTCAGATTAAGGAAACTCGATGAACCAAGAATCCCTCGCATGAGCGCGACGGGAGTGTCAAGATGGTGCAAGTTTGCGAGATGTGCGGGTTATTTTTGAAGTTTCCCAGGCAAAAACCGACTCTCAACACTTCGGTTCGCGGTTATTATGGCTACCGGATGGCACTTTATTGGTAGCGATTGGGGACGGGGGTAATCCTCCCCTACAATTAGCGGGAGATTTAATTAGAAAACAGTCCCAAAATCTGCAAAGTCATTTAGGTAGACTTTGCTGAATAAAGCTAAAAACCTTGTTGGGTAAGACTTTTAGACCTTTTGGCAATCAAAAAGTACTGGATATGGGAGTGATCGGGGGGAAATTTAGGCACTTTTTCCCTGAAAATTAGGTAATTGGCCACCTGAAAATGAGTAAAACCCTACACCCTACACCCCACACCCCACACCCTGCCCCCAGGAAAAACTTTTTCAGCAGACCCTAGGTAAAATTATCCGCATCAATGACGATGGTTCTCTACCTAAAGATAATCCTTTTGCGGGTTCTAAAATTTGGAGTTACGGTCATCGGAATATTCAAGGAATCAGCTTTGATCCAATGACTAAAAGAGTCTGGGCAACCGAACACGGAGCAAAAGGAGGGGATGAATTAAATTTAATTGAAAAAGGTAAAAATTATGGTTGGCCAGTGGTTTCTGCTAGTCAAGAGTACGGCACTAATACCCCGGTTTCCCGCGAAAAATCTCGACCCGGTCTGATTGATCCGAAAACAATTTGGACACCTGCGATCGCTCCTTCGGGATTGGTCTTTTATACCGGTAATCGCTTTCCTAATTGGCAGGGAAATTTATTTGCCGGTGGTTTAGTTTCCAGGGATATTCGCCGTCTGTCAGTGGATAAATCGGGTGAAATTATCAATCAAGAAGCGATTCCCATCGGTCAGAGGGTGCGGGATGTGCGTCAAAGTCCCGACGGATTTTTATACCTGCTCACCGATGAAGGTAACGGTCAATTAATTCGCCTTGAACCGCCATCTAATTTGTAAAAGTTCACAGAAATTATTATGGAAACCTTGAAGATTTTTTAGTGAATTCTAGTATAGTTATGTTTGTACGGGAGCAAGCACTCGATTTATGAAGAAAATTTTACAGTTAGTGGGACTAGGTTGCATATTGCCCATGTTCCTCGCAAGTCCGAGTTTAGCGGAAACAGTGGTGGAAAAAGTGGCTCGCACGGGATTTTTGACCGTAGGAACCCGTTTTGATGCGATTCCCTACTCCTACGTCAATGATAAGGGGGAATTAGTCGGCTATTCTATGGATGTGTTGGAACGAATTAGAAAACGATTGGAAACTCGTCTCGGTCGTCCCGTCACCCTGCAAATGATTGAAGCTAACCAACCCGGAGAGAAAATTAATCTCATTCGTAGCGGGGAAATCGATATCGCTTGTAGTACGGCTTTTACTTGGGAAAGGGCGAAAGTTGTCGATTTTTCCATCAGTTACAGCATTTCTGGGATTAGGATTTTAGCTAAAAAAGGCAGCAATCTCTCCACTCCTCAATCCCTAATCGGTAAACGCATCGCCTTGGTTCCCACATCTGCGGCCGTGGATGTGATTAAATTAGTACAACCGCAAGCGACAATTGTTACCACCTACAGCACCGTAGAAGAAGCCCTCGAAGCTTTAAAAACTGGTAAAATTGACGCAATAGCGGGGGATAGCATCTCTTTAGCGGGAACAATCCTCAGAGATAACCCTAAAATCTACGAAATCGTCCCCGAAGAAGCTCTAGCTAATTTTGGCATTGCTTGCATGGTTCCCGAAAATAACTCTACTTTTTTGGATGATGTCAACTATGCCATTGTTAAAATGATGCAGGATTACATCACCAATGATACGGCCACCGTTAGTCAAATCGATCGCTGGTTCGGTAGTCAAGGCATGGTTCCCATCCCCCCAGAATTATTAAAGGGGTTTTTTGCCTTCAAAGTTATCGAACACGCCCAAATTAATCCCCAAGAAGCCAAATAGGAGCATAAATTCAGGTGAATATCAGCAATAAAACTGGTTTAGTCGGCTTTCTTCTCGCTTTATCTGCCTTCGGTCTGACTAGCACCGCTCAGGCCGCCTCAGACGAGGCTAATCCCATTGAAGCGCGTTTAAGTCGTCTATCTAGCGCTGTACGCGAACGGGTTAACCAACTGCCGTCCGGTACTGCCGATCCTAGTTTACAAGCTTTAGGCTGGGGAGATGGTGGCAATCGCGGTTGGGGGAATAGTCGTGCTGGCGGTTGGGTAGATGGTCGCGGTGGTAGTTTCGTTAATGCGCGGCCCTGGCGTAATGGTTGGTCTGACGGTGGTGGTTTCTTTAATTCCCGACCGCGCTGGGGTAATGGTGGCGGTTTCTTAAATCGTTGGTAAGTAAGGTTGGGTGAGGGGATAACTTTATCCCCGTCCCAACCCCGGTTTTACGATGAAATCTAGGGTGATTATTTTGAGGCAGAAAGACTCCATCAAGACGAAAAGAAAATTGTTTGACTTCCACTGAGTCAAAGCGGTAGTTATTGGCTTCGCTGATAGGGAGTTGAATTAATTCAAAGAAGATAGAGGGGAAAGATTGAAAGAGTTGATAAAAAATCGTGTCAGTTTTCATGCTTTTATTTTACAAGGCGATCGCATTTTTTTATGTCCCGTTTTGTATAGCTCTAACCTGTTCAACCTCTAACTCTAACGCGGATGCGACTTGCTCAACACTTAACCCTAAGGCTAACAAACGAGGGACCGCCTCTAGTGCTTTGTTTAGTCTGCCTTCCTGACGACCTTCCTGACGCGCTTCTTCGCGCACATCTTGAAAATACTGAGTCTGTTTTAATTCATCTAAACTAAACATAGTTTCTATCTCCCGACGATTGAGAAGCGGTAACTTATAAACGAGAATCGTCTCTAT
>NZ_JAPZQM010000393.1:0-11701 GCF_027530565.1 Microcystis sp. LE19-10.1B
ATGGGAGTGATCAGGGGGAAATTCAGGTACTTTTTCCCTGAAAATTAGGTAATTGACCCCCTCAAAATCGGTAAAACCCCACACCCCACACCCTACACCCTACACCCTGCTTCTAGGAAAAACTTTTTCAGCAGACCCTAGGTAGATAGGGAGCGAGGGCAGCAGAAAAAAAATTCTGGTTCCACCCTATTGTTCATCTCAATTTAGGTGTTCAATGTCGGTAATAATCGGTAAAATCACCGTGATCTTTGTGCCTTTTCCTTCCTCACTTTCTAGGTAAATTTGTCCTTTGTGCGCTTCCACACAGCGTCCGACAATGGCTAATCCTAATCCCGTTCCTTGAATATTATCGACATTGCTACCGCGATAAAAAGGTTTAAATAAATGTTCTTGATCTTTGCTGGGAATACCAATTCCTCGATCGATAATTTTAAAGACTACCTGCTCGGATTCGACAATAATCTTAAATTCTACGGGGTTGCCTTGGGGTGAATATTTGAGAGCATTTCCCAGTAAATTTGTCAAGATATGTTTAATTAAATTTATATCCCAAAGTCCTCTTTCTAAGCTGCCCTCAATTTGGAAAATAATTGCTAATTGCGGCTCCGGCTTAACCGTAAAAGATTCTACCAATTTCTGACAATAATCCAGCAAATCCACCGGATCAAATTGACAGTATAATCTCCCGGAATCGGCCCGGCCAATTAATAACACTTCTGTGAGCAATTGATCCATGTCTTTAATGGCCGATCGAATCATGCGAAAATAGCTAACTTGCTGATCTTTTGTCAACCGATCGCGACTTTCTTCTAATAATCCAGCCGAGAGTAAAATTTTATTTAAAGGATTGCGAAAATCGTGGGATAACATGGAAACAAATTCAGTTTTTAACTGATTTAATTCCTGAGCTTTTTCCAGTTGATTAGTGCGTTCAATCACGCTCATTTTTAAAGCTTCGTTCGATTCTCGTAAAGCTTCCTCCATCTGTTTTCGCTCGATCGCATAACATAGCGATCGAGTTAAAATTTCTAAACTTACTTCTCTTTTAATTAAATAATCCTGCGCTCCCTGACGCAGTGCTTGCAAGGCCAAATTATCATCATTAGTATTAGTTAAAACCACGATCGGCAATTTCGGAGCCGTAATTAAAAGGGGAGCTAAGGATTCCAAACCCTGACTATCTGGTAAAGTTAGATCTAATAAAATTACATCAAAATCTGTTTGTTGTAACAAAGAAATAGCCTCGGATAATCTTGAGACATTAACCAGATGAAATTCTTTTTTTTCATTACCCTTAAGAATTTCCTTTAATAATCGAGCTTCGGCTAAATTATCCTCGATTAAAAGAACTTTTATATCCTGCGAGAGTCCCATTTTTTAATCAAGAGTTAAAGAGATTTGGGAGGTTAGGAAGTGGGGTGTGGGGTGTGGGGTGTGGGGTGTGGGGTGTGGGGTGTGGGATGTAGGGTGTGGGGAGACGGAGTAGGGGAGCAGGGAGAAAAAACTGATGACTGATGACTGATTACTGATTACTGATTACTGATAACTGATAACTGACCCCTCATAGATTTTTACTTAACTTTATGTCTTTGGTAATTTGTACGGGTTTTCATGATTCTAGATTGACCGAGGATTTTTTAGGACATCTGGGGAGCCAATCGGTCAAATTAAGTCCCTATATTATTATTTCGCCTTTTTCTTGCTTAAATAAAGCTTTTTCACCGGGAGAAGCTCTAACCTTGATTGGGTTTAGTGCGGGGGTGGTAAATGCGATCGCTTTAGCTCATTATTGGCAAGCTCAAGGGGCAAAAATTGCAGCTTTAATAGCTCTAGACGGGTGGGGAGTGCCATTAATCGGTAATTTTCCCATTTATCGCCTTAGTCACGATTATTTTACCCATTGGAGTTCCTGTTTATTGGGTAGCGGTGGAGAAAATTTTTATGCGGATCCGCCTGTGGATCATCTTAGCCTTTGGTCGTCCCCCGATCGAGTGACCGGTTGGTCTATCAATGGTAATTTTGTCCAACGCACCACAGCGTTAACTTTTTTATTAAATCGGTTAGGCAAGAATCAATTAACTATAATTAGGTAGTCCCCTCCCTGTCTTTCCTATTTCTTTACCGCTGCTGATTTATGAGTACATCCGTTCCGAATTCTTCAATTCTCTTGGTGGGAATTGAGGAGAATATCGCTAAACTAGCTAGTGCGGACTTGAAAGAAGCAGGTTATCGTCCCCTGATCGTGCCTAGCATTGATATCGCTTTCCCAGAAGTGAAAAGTTGGCAGCCAGCGATGATTATACTCGATCGCTTCCTCGCAGCGGAGGCTGGTGTGAATTTTTGTAGTCGTTTACGTTCCCAGGGAAGTCGCGTTTATATTATTTTGTTAGTATCTCAAGAAACCCTAGAAGAACGTCTCGCCTGTTTGGAAGCGGGAGCCGACGATTATTTTCTCAAACCCTATAATTCGCAATCTTTTCTCAAATTAATCCGTTTTTACCTGCAACCTCTGGAAATTACCCCCGAACAATTGGGTTTCGGTGACTTAGTATTAGATTTAGCCAGTCGTCGTCTCTCCTATAAAAACAAAAATATTGAGTTGACGATGAAGGAATTTGAACTGCTGCGCTACCTCATGATTCACCCCAAAGAAGTATTATCGAGGGATCAAATTCTCGAAAATGTCTGGGGAGACGAATTTCAAGGAGAATCAAACGTTATTGAGGTGTATATTCGCTATTTACGCCTGAAGATGGAGGCTGGTGGTCAAAAACGCCTCATTCATACCGTGCGTGGTGTGGGCTACGTTTTACGGGAATCTTAACAGTAATCAGTAATCAGTGATCAGTAATCAGTGATCAGTAGATTGCTTTTATTTAATCTCCCCACACCCCACACCCTACACCCCACACCCTACACCCCACACCCCACACCCCACAACCTACACCCTACACCCCACACCCCAAACCCCACCAGCCTAGTCAAGCGCTGCTATTCAATCTGGATGGAGTTGGGGGAATCGATAGGAGGGGTGGAACTTCCCGGGGTGATAGTTTGACGGTATTGACTATAAAGACGGTCGCGCCAAGCAAAAAAGCCCTCGTAGGCGCTATTATCGGCTAACCCCGGAATCCCCTTGCCTTGCAATTCCCTGGGTAAGTTGAGATAGGAACCCTGGGGAAACTGAAGCAGCACACTTAATCCCGCCACGGCTAAATCGGCTAAAGTGGGCCGATCCCCGACTAAATAGGGACGATTGGTTAAAATGAGGTTCAAAGCCTCTAAATCCTGTTGTAGCCCCTTTTTCGCTGTATTGATAGCATCTTTTCCCAGACCTACACCCGCCCCCAAAATATCAATTAATTCCCCCGGCATGGAACCCAGCAACAAGCGCATAAAACCGGGAGTTTCCTGGGGTAAAAAAGCGGTACGAAAGTTTTGATTTTGGGCAAAAGCGCCGAGAAAAGCGGTTCTTCCTTTTAATCCCAGGGATTCATCGGCCCATTCTTCGATTAATAAACATTGACCCCGTTGTAGGGGATCTGTGGGGATAATTGGTTTTTCAGGATACTTGCGATCGAGATAAAAAGCAATCTCCGTCGAGTCAGCAATATAAGTATCGCCATCCTTGAGGACGGGAACCTGTCGCTGTCCGGAAAGACGGAATAATTCCAATTGTCCCACCCCCGGCACCACGTCCCTTTTTTTATAGGCAAGACCTTTATAGTCGAGGATGAGACGGACTTTCTCACAATAGGCAGATAATTCAAATTGGTAGAGTTCTAGCATGGGATGATATGGCCTCTCGATAAATCAGTTTCTCCCTGATTACTCTAACCCTATCGGGCATCGGTCGTCTAAACTTAAAGACTTTACTCCGATTTTGTCCGAACATTTGTACTAAAAACGAGCCAGGCGAAAAAATCATCGTTTGCTAATTTGAGGAATTAGGCTGGGTACTCTTAGGGAAGATAGACCAGATCCGGCAACCCCAACTCAATAGTGCCACGCTTTTAGGTTAGGATATTTTCAGGCACTAAAAGCGAGGAATAACTTATATATTCTGGCAAGCTGACTCGCGAGAGACCAATAGCATACCGCTATAGTAGAGGCGTGCGAGGGCTGGCTCCTTTCTCGGATCAGAGGTTACTATGCAATTATCCATCGACGTTTTTAATGATGTAGTTCGCTATCTCGACAGCCACGAAGAAAAATTACGGATCAAAAAATTAATCTTTTGTATCTGTAAAAAATATTGGGAAAATGAGCCTAATATTTTGAACAGTGTGGCTATGGAAGACCTGGTGAAGGAGTTAGTGCAACTCAAAACCAATAAAGAACAATTAACTTTTTCTGTTTATAAATTAGTTAAAACCCTCAATCGTCCTAAAGCTTATCTGGGAGTAGCCACGGTTATTATCGAGCAAATCAGTCAATTATATAGTAATGTTGCTGCCGCCTACGACAATCAATTATTACCAGTGAAACCGGAAGTTAACCCTAGCTTCACCACCGTTAATAATGATGTCAACAACGAGGAAGATAATTTATTAAGACAGGTGGTTAGTGGAATAGAAAATCATCGAGAGACAGCGAGAATTCAAAAATTAATGTTTGCCGCTTGTAAAAATCGTTGGGAAAACGATCAAGCGGTGATTAATAATTATGGCTTAAAAAATATTGTTTTAGAACTTCAGCGAAACAATCCCAATTTCCTAAGCTTGCGACAAACTTTCAAGCAAGTTGCCGAAAAGATTAATAAAAAAGCTCTCTACCTAGCCCTAGCCGATATTATTCTTACCCAACTAGAGCCTCTCTACGATACTGATAACGATGACGAAGAAGAGGATAATGAGTCAAAAAGTCAAATCTTGAACACTCAAATAGTTCATCTAAAGAATGATTCTGATTCTGCGGCTAAAACCACATCTTTCTCCCCCTCTAGAAGTGAACCTGTGGATTTTTCCTCTTCGATCATCAATCTAAATGAACCACAATTAGTCATGGAATTGCCCTTTGCCGAGCCGGCTTCCTCAAATAACAACCCCAGTAATTCCCCACAAATTCCCGCCTACGACCCCTTTGAAATTCGTTTAGAAATTTTCCAGTATGCTAATCCTTTACGCGCCAAAATATTGATTTTCTCGCTCCTATTTCATCCTTGGGATCGGAGCGGTCAAGATTGGTCAACTCTGCGAAGTTATACCCTAGAAGATTTACTACAACAACTCATCGAAAGTGGGAAATCTCTCAAGGATATCGAAATTCAACTATACAATATTGCTCAAACCCAAATGGATACGGATGCTAACGTTCAAACCGCCAGTATTCTGGTGCAAACTTTACAAAAAATTCTTTAATTTTTTATCCAAATTTATCTGGACATTCTACCTATGAAACCCAACGAATTAATTGAACGTTATGCCGCAGGAGAAACTCAATTTAGTGGCTTAAAATTACCAGGAGTTAATTTAGTTGGTGCTGACTTAATTGGCATTGTTTTAAATGAAGCAGATCTGCACGGAGCCAATCTTCTCTTTACCTATCTTAACCGGGCTAATCTCGCTCAAGCTAATCTTGTGACAGCTAATTTAAGCGGTGCTAGTCTCAACCAAGCTGACTTAAATGGGGCAGATTTACGCAGTGCCAATTTACACGGAGCGCTGCTACAAGGTGCTAATCTTCGTGATACCGATATAACCCTAGCGACGTTACTTGATGCTAACTTAATCGGGGCGGATTTACGGGGGGCTGATTTAAGTGGTGCTAACCTCACTGGTGCTTGTTTGCGGGGAACAAATATGCGTCAGGAAAAGAAAAATCATAACACTAATTTACAAAGTGCTAATCTCTATCGCGCCGACCTGCAAGGGGCTAATATGAAAGGGGTTGATCTGGTGCGTGCAAATCTAGTAGGAGCCAATTTAAAGGAGGCTAATTTGTGCAATGTTGACCTCAGAAAAGCGGATTTAACTAATGCTAATCTCCAAGATGCTTTACTTACTGATGCTAATTTAATCGGGGCGCATTTAGTGGGGGCAAATCTAGCGGGAGCCAATTTAGTGCGGTCAAAAATGACCGATACAGAAGCAATGCAGGCAAATTTCCATAGTGCAATTATGACTCAAATAAAATTCGATCGAGCTAATCTTAGTCAAGCTAATTTTCAAGCAGCAAGAATGAATCATGCTGACTTAAGAAGGGCTAATCTTTCAGGAGTTAATTTCAGCGAAGCTGACTTAATCGATGCTTTCTTTGCTAGAGCAAATCTCACCGGTGCCGATTTAACTAATGCTAATCTAACTCGTGCCGAGTTAATGAGTGCTAATCTGATGGGAGTTAACTTCCGCGGTGCAATTATGCCCGATGGCCGGATTAATAATTAAAATTACTTAGGGTTGGCTGAATAAATCTAAAAACCTTGTTGGGTAAGACTTTTAGACTTTTTTTCCCTCAAAAAGTGCCTACCATTGGAGTGATCGGGGGTAAAATCCCTGGACTTTTTCCCTGAAAATTAGGTAATTGACCCCCTCAAAATCGGTAAAACCCTACACCCCACACCCCACACCCCACACCCTGTCCCCACGAAAAACTTTTTGCCGCAAGCCCTACTTAGACATTGTTGTTAGCAGTTATTCTGGTATAATTTAGGGGTAGAATTGAGGGTAGTGTTATGGTTAATCCAGCAATTATTGCAGAAGATATGGGCAAAATCTACACCAGCATTACAGTTATCAATCGAGCGGATCAAATTCGTGCAGAGGATGGTATGATCGCACCGGAACAAATTCGCTCTCTTACCCTAGAAAATGTCTTGGTGGATACGGGAGCAACTACTCTTTGTCTGGTGCCGGAAGTAATCTCCAGCTTGGGTTTACAGCTTTTAAAAGAAGTAGATGTGGCTACGGCTAAAGGGATAGGAAAAGCGAGAATTTTTCGCGATGCTACCTTGATTATTGCGGGACGGGAAGGGACTTTTGAATGTTTGGAATTACCTGGAGGTCAAAACAACTTATTAGGAGTAATTCCTTTAGAAGCTTTGGGATTAGAACCAGATCTTCGCAGCCAAAAACTACGAGTTTTACCCACGGAATCTAACGAGACTTATTTAACAATTTTATCGAACAAAATAGCTCTATAAAATCACTTTTTGTCTGACTGTTCCGGCTCTTTCAGCTATAGCGATAATCTCGATTTCTTGACCAGAAACTCCTTTAATCACCCATTCCACCGTACAGCGATAATCTAAACCATGAGCGAGGCTACTATATACTTTATTTGATCGCCCTTCTAAGTGACCGATTTCCTGCTCTAATTTTCCCACTATTAAACTCACCTCATCGGCTAAATTTAACTTGACTTGAATGGGACGAACGATCTTTCTTTCCAGTGCCTTTTTACTGGTATAAGTGGGTAAAAATCCCTGATTTTCTAACTGTAAAACCAGATGATAAATACCATTTCCCTCCGACTTAAGATCAAGACGAGAGATAGCTAAAAGAGGTGACATTAAAGCATGGGCAATAGTAAACTGACATTGTTTCTCACATAAATCTGGTAAATACTTTTCTGGGGCATTTTGCCAGACATTTTTAAAGTCCCAACCGCCAATTTCCACCTCTCCCAATTGGGGGTGATCAAAACTTTGCCAATTAATAAAACCCTTTCCCGCCAAATTCTCATCATTCCAACGCTGTAACTTCAATTCATCTTCCAAAGGATGCCAGCGAAACCATTGAATATAATCATCTTTTTTCACTCCCGCTTGGGTGGGTGCATCCCATAACTCCACCGTAAAACCATACCAACCAAAATGATCGTAACCGTAATCATCCATGGCACCGTTAGTCACTTCTTTGGGATGATAACGAAAATCGTGATAGACAGAAACGCATTCATAACCAGTCATTGCTTTTCCCTTGTCAGCAATATATTTATACATTTCTAAGTCTTCCACGGGGAAATATTCATCGGGATGGGTGCTATAGGGACGCAACATGACTGCTGAATAGGTATGATAGGTAACGAAGCCATTAATATTAGTGTTATTTGCCCAAAATTCCGCTTCTGCACGGGTTTCTGGCTCCGAAAAAGGAAAATCTCCGGCCCCCTGTTGTTCCCCTTCAGGAACCCAATAAACGGGATAATTGCGGTTAAAATCTAAGCCTTCTAGGGTGGGGGCAGTGGTAAAATTATAGCCATCGTAATCGCGGATTAAACCTTCGGTGAGCAAAGTGTAAAAAGTTCCCTCAAATTCCTCCGGTTCGCGACGCACCATAATGCGAGGATCTTGTTCAGAAATTTTCCAAGCGCCACAGGTATCTTTTTGGCGCATTTGTAGAATTAAACCATCGCCGTTAATATCTTCAGGATATAGCCCCGGTTTCTCATCCGTGTGGGGATAGGGGCGAATACTCGATCGTAACAGATAGGGAGTAGTGAGATATTTTTCCGCTCCATCCACGGCTAATCGCGGCAAAATATAGACAGTGTAATGGTCAAGAAGTCTGGTAATTTGGGAATTATGACCGTATTGGCGCAAAAGATGGGAGATAGTGTAGAGAGCGACGGCAGAGCCTGTTACTTCCCCCGCATGGGTGTTAGCATCGATCCAATAGGCAGGTTTTTCTAAATAATGGCCTGTGGCTTGATTTGTTAGGGTAGTTAACCAGATATCTCGATTTTCGTAGCTTTTACCGATCGAGGTGAGGCTAATTAAATTAGGATAGGATGAGGCTAGGTTTTTCAGGAAAGAAACTAATTCGGCGTAGGGGTAATAGTGGCTAAAATCAAACATAATCTTCTGCAACTAAAAAAAAGGAGTCTCGGGTTAATTTGAGAAAATATAGGATAATAACAGTAAAAAACTATGGATAGTCAGGATATCGCTCGCTATATCGAAGAAACTAACGGTATTTCTAAGCCTTGGCTGTTGGTGCAATTGCGTCTCAAAAAACTGCAAGAACGTCGTGCCAGTCTTTCCCAACAGGAATATATCCAAGAATTGGATGATATTCAGCAAGACTTAATGAAATTGGGCGAATGGTGGCGAGGAATCGAGTCAGAAGTCTTTAACCCCTAAGCGGTGGCGATAATCTGTAATACTCGCGGTAAATCCTCAAATTCGCCGATGATGCGTTTCACCGGTTGCGGCCAAACCCGGACTAAAGTGGGAATAGCAGAGACATGATTAGATTCCGCTTGTTCTGGATGCTTAGAGATATCGATCACTTTCAGGGTATAGGGATGGTGTAATTCTCGCTCTAGAAGCTGATGGATCGATTCTAGGGTGTGTTTAGTATTGGCATTATTGCCGGAGACAAATAACCGCAAAACATAACCCTTGGGACTAGGGTTAGTATAGTCAGAGTCAGCACTAATCCCCGAAGTCGTTGCGGGGCGTTCCTGATAACGGAGAATCAGATCGTGGGATTGCCAAAGTTGGGGAAACTGCTGACGATAGGTTTCTAAGATAGTGGGATTAGAGGATTGTTCCTGCCAAGGTACAGTAAACCAAGCTCGCTCGTCCGTGGCGAAAA
Source organism: Microcystis sp. LE19-10.1B (assembly GCF_027530565.1). Lineage (NCBI taxonomy): Bacteria > Bacillati > Cyanobacteriota > Cyanophyceae > Chroococcales > Microcystaceae > Microcystis > Microcystis sp. LE19-10.1B. Next base: position 9,540 of record NZ_JAPZQM010000393.1, read on the forward strand.
TAGCATTTAATAAAGGCTGATAGCGACGGACAAGGGGATAGACTTCGGCTCTAGTATGAATACGGTGACTGTAGGGATCTCGCCAGCGATCGATGGTAGCGGTAAAACTAGGAACTAAAAAATGGGGGGGTTCTGGCAACCCTAAAGCGGACTGGAGAGCAGCGCAGAGATTCAGATGCCAATGAGTTTGTTTATCAGGATCGATACAGTAAATCAGGTCGCCCCCGGGGGTAAACAGGGCGATGCCTTTAAAAATATCGGGCAACACAATCGCGGAAGTGGTCACTTGAGGGGTTCCCCTAGGGAATCAATAGGAGCTTCTATTTTTCTAGACTACTAAACTCTTGACCCCTCAAGGATTTCCTTCAGGGTTTTTCTAGATTCTACCCCGCAGCATCATCGCCATTTCATTGGGAACCGGGGACATTTCCAGGGCGACCTCATCGCTAATCCGTCCCTCTTGATAGAGGTTAAACAGAGATTGATTAGTGGTAATCATGCCATGGTATTCGCCATCTCTCATTAATTCGATAATTTCGTCATTTTTGCCGCTGCAAATGTAATCTTTGACGGTTTCTGTGTTGACGAGAATATCGTGAAAAGCGGTCCGTTTACTGTCGGTGGTGCGACATAAACCCTGGGAAATAATACAAACCAAGGATTCTGCGATCGCCACCCGCATCGATTCCCGTTCCTCGGCGGTATAAAGAGTTAAAATCCGCTCCAGGGTTTTAACGGCGCTGTTGGTGTGCAGGGTTCCCATAACTAAGTGACCAGTTTGGGCAGCTTTCAGGGCAGTATTAACGGTGGATTTGTCCCGCATCTCCCCCACCAGAATAATATCTGGGTCTTCCCGCAAAGAGGCTTTTAGGGCATTATCGAACTCATGGGTGTGTATTCCCACTTCCTTTTGTTTGATCAAACTGCGACGACTTTGATGGACAAATTCGATCGGGTCTTCGATGGTGATAATATGTTTGGCGTGTTCTTTATTTATGTAATCGACCATGGCTGCTAGGGTGGTGGTTTTCCCTGAACCCGTCGGACCGGTGATTAAAATCAATCCCTTCTGCACATCGCACACATTCCGTAACACAGCCGGTAAGCCCAATTGTTCTATAGTGAGGATTTTCATGGGAATTAGACGCAAAACCATCCCAGGACCGCGCAGACTTTCAAAGATATTAATCCGCACCCTAGCGAATTCGTACTGAGTTGCACCGTCAAATTCTAGGTCTTTTTTAAAGCGAAGGATTTCTTCTTCCCCTAGGATTTCCCGTAACCAACTATAAAAAGTGTTGATGTCAATTTCAGGATAGTTGAGAATAATCATTTCACCACGATCCCGCATCCGGGGTTTTTCTCCAACTCCTAGGTGAACGTCCGAATAACCCCGATCAAAGGCCATCCGGAGCAAATGTTCTAAGGTGGGTTGATTGGGAGCGCGACCCGGCCGGGGTGGCGTTTGGGGAGAAGCAGCCTGACTGGGAGCGCGATTTTGGGGAGGACGTGGGGCGGAAATTTGACCATTTTGCGGCATATTCGGCACGTTTTTGGTCGGTGTCGCCACTTGTTGCGTCATTTCTTCAGTTATCCCCATGCTGATTTCCGTGATTAACTCTGAGGGAGGTATCGGCATGGAGGGAACCGGCAGCGGCTGCAGTGGTCGCGAGGAAGAATTGGGATTTTGACTCATGAGCAATAGGGGTTTTTTCTTTTACTATTCCCCGATTGTACTAACATCTCATCCCCAATTTCTCAATTCCTCACAGACGTTAGACTGAGGAGTAAGGAGTCACTGGTCTCCGAGTCAGGAGACAGGAGACAGGAGACAGGAGATTATTTTTATTTATTCTTCCCACTTCCCCACTTCCCCACTTCCCCACTTCATAATTTATAATTCCCCCTCTCCTATACCTTTTAAACAGGATTTAGACCCCAAAATCGTTATAATGGAGGTTGAGGGCTGATGATTTTGACTACTCATTTCTGTTTGATTATCAGTCTTAGGGGAGGTAAATACGTTGACATCCTCGCCGCCCTAAAAGTGCGGCGATTCCTAAACCTCACGATTTAAGTTTCTGCTTCCACCACCGTCGCATACCACAGTTAAAAAACCATGTACTGTCTTACACAGAGTCCACAGACTTTCGCCCCATTTC
>NZ_JAPZQM010000430.1:0-8759 GCF_027530565.1 Microcystis sp. LE19-10.1B
TGGAGGGATCGGGGGTAAAATTCAGGTACTTTTTCCCTGAAAATTAGGTAACTGACTACCTCAAAATCGGTAAAACCCTACACCCCACACCCCACACCCCACACCCTGCCCCCACCAACAAACTTTTTCAGCAGACCCTAATTATTATTTTCCTAAACCGAGTTTTCTGGTTACTTTTTGCCAAAAGGTTGGGGTCGGTGGTTGATAGGGTTTGGGACTATCGGTAAAAACAGGACGTTGACTAGGTTCGTAGAGATAACGATAGTGTAAGAAAATATCTCGATAGGGAAAATCGAGATTTTCACCGCTACAAAGTCGCGTGAACAGAGAGGAAGATAAACCAATGTAGTGAAGGTATGTCAAACGTTTGTCGTGGTCATAAAGAATATTATCTAAAGCCTGAAAATGGGGAGAGGTGACACAGCAGCCGGTGCGTTCTTCTTTAGGCAATTGAAGAGCTAGATTATATATAGAAAAATTTGAGCGCATCATCATATAATTGACGATAGTTTGATCGGGAGCCATCGGATAGAGGATTTCTGCTTCTCCTGCTCGCAATTGTTCTACTAGCCAATTACGGCGTTCCTCGTCAAATAAACCTTTTTTTGAGCCATAAAAACCCGAACAGAAAATTTCTTGGTTAAGACGTTCTTGGGAAAAGATTTCTAATAATTTTGGGGAAGTAACTTCATAAACGTGGGTGATATCTTTGTGCTGAAAATCGTAAACCACACAATCATAATTATCTAACTGTGCAAAAACCCGATCTAAGGGACTCATCAAGAGGGTATCACCATCCATGTAGATAAAGCGATCAAATGGCCCATCAAAGGCACAATAGCGACGATGGGTACCAAAACGATGATAACCTTTGCTACCAGCCTTTAACCAGCGTTCTTTAGCGGTAGGATGGGGTTCCCAAGCAGATTTAGCGAAATTATCCCAGAGATCGATCACTTCCCGATCATCAAATAACTCTACATTAGGACGTTGAGCAATTTCCGCCTTGATACGTTCGGTGTTGTCATCGTAGGGATAGACACAAACAGGAAGAGCTTTTCCTCCATTGACCTCGATGCTGTTGAGTAGGGCGACTAATTGATCGTAAATGCGATCGTTGGCTAAGGTACAAATACCGTCCATAAGTAATCCCAAGGAAAAAATCAAAACCTATTATCTTTGCCGTTAGTTTAGCTTATTTTTGTCGATAAATTATAGTCTCAAGTTTCTCACAACAGAAGGACTACCCGATCAACTATACCCAAAATCGATCGATTTAGCGTTTGCGTTTGAGTAATTTAGAAATGCGTCGATCATACCGCAACCAACGCCAGATTTTAATAACTAATTCCTCTACCCATAAAATAATCGCGTCCAATCCCTCTAAAATCCGTTCTAAGGGGTGTTTAACGTAACCGACGGGGGTTGATTCGGTTTCTAACCATTCTTCGTTAATTGGTTGAATTATCTCCCTAGCGTAGCGGGGATCTAATTGGGTTGCGGGGGGGGATTCTCCAGGAGTAATTTCAGCGGCGGCCGGGGGGATTTTTTGTAAAGATTTATTTTGTTTTTCTTGACTAAAAGCTTTTTTTGTGCTATGAGGCTCGGCTGGTGTGCCTGGGGACTGGGGAAGGGGATAAGCGGGGTTAAGGCGCGGTTTTTCGGAGTCTTGGGGAGAAATAGCCAAGATATCGGCGGATTCTAGCCATGGTTGCTCGCTGACGGCGGAAAATGTCAGGGATTGGCGAGAGGAAAAGAAGTGATCGATCGCCGCTTGGATGAGTTTGCCGATCGTGAAGGGATCCGCTTGGGTTTGTTTTTCTAGCCAATCCTGGAGACGTTGCTTGAAGGTGATCAGCAGAGAATTAGGAAGACTTAGGGGATATTTTGCCGATAAAGCGGGTGAATCAGCACTATATTCTAAATTATTCTTCTCTTTTGCCCAGAAATGCTCGATCGCCGCATAAATTAACCAATAAAGTCGCCAGAGATAGGAGGAATTTTTCTCGAGACTCGGGGACTGGTTAACGAGATCGGAAGGTAGGTTAGAGGTGTGGCTAACACTGCTGGGGATTGCGGGAGAGATAGCGAGAAATTTAGCCTCGAAAATTGCTAATTTTTCGTCAATAACTTCTAAAATCGCTTGAGAATTTAAATTAGGCAGTGGTAAGGAGGGTGGTGTCGGGGTTTTGACGAGATGGGATTCCTGGAAGAGATTTATGGCGATCGCTATTTGCCCCTGTTGTTCCCAGCGTAGCAGGTTCCAAAACCAACGGATCGGGGGCAAGACAGGATTTTTGTCGGTAAAATTCGGTAATAAAGGCGGATATTGAGGATTTAATCGCTTAATTCTCCGTTTTTCGAGGGCGTAGTTAGCCAGTGCCGTTCTAATTTGTTTTTCTATTTGTCTTTGGGTTTGATTATCGGTGATTTTAACAGTCTGGTGATCGTTAGTGACGACAACTAAAGCGTGATCCTCTAGATCGGCTGCTATGCCAATAAATGCCGTTTCTTGGTCAGATAAGCTCTGTAGAAATTCTTTGATCGCATCCGTCCCCTCTTTGCCGGGGGGTGATAATTGTTTCTGGAGACTGTTCCCCAATTGATTAGCCGTCATCCGCAGGGATTGTACCAGCAAATAGACGGGATAGAGGGCTATTTGCAGGGCAATAGCGATCGCATTTTGACCGCGACGGGAGACGCGGCCGAGGTTATCTTTCAGACGGATCAAACGACGGTTGATCAGGTTGAACAGTCGGCTTTTATAGGGATCGGCAGCCATGGATTTTGGGCGATAACATCTTCAATTAGACTATCCTATTGTGCAAGGGCGGGATTAAAAAAATTTTGGCCAAAACCCTTGACTCCCGGAAAGATTATTGTTATATTTAAAAAGGTCTGAAATCCACGCCCCCATCGTCTAGTGGCCTAGGACACCTCCCTTTCACGGAGGCGACAGGGATTCGAATTCCCTTGGGGGTATGAAAAGAAGGTCAGAAGTGTCAAGCTTCTGACTTTTCGGTTTTTTTCTCCCGTTGATGGCTTTTCGGTAAGCTGACGGTGAAGATTGTTCCCCGATCGATCTGACTTTCGACGCTAATTTGTCCATGATGACTGAGGGTAATCGCTAAAGCGATCGCTAATCCTAATCCTGTTCCCCCGGAAGTGGCAGAATTTTGTCGTGCGGGATCGAGACGATAAAAGCGATCGAAAATATGGGACAAAGCAGCCTCGGGAATACCGATTCCGTTATCTTTGACGCGCACCAGTAACACCGATTGTCGATCGCGTTTACTTTTTTCCAATTCCACTGCCACATTTTTAGGCTCAGATTCGGGCAAAAAAGCGTGTTTTAGGGCATTAGAGATTAAATTTGTGAATAAACGTGCTAATTGATCCCAATCTCCCTGCATAGTAAACATTTCATCGCTGTAGGAAAAATCCTCTTGGTCCGGTTCCACAATCGACAAAGAGAGGGAAATTCCCTGCTTATCGGCGATTAAACGCTGTTCTTCCACCACTTCCATCAATAAAGCATCCAAAGGTACAGCTTGCTCGATCGGTTGGACGATGCCACTATCAGAACGGGCTAAAAAGAGCAGATCATTGACTAAATTGCCCAATCTTTCCGTTAAACGCTCGATCACTTGCAAGCGTTGATGGCCAGTTTGGGGATAGGAGATCGCCATTTGCACGTTAGTTTGGATAGTGGCGATCGGATTGCGTAATTCATGGGAAGCATCGGCGGTAAATTGTTTTAAACTCTGATAGGACTCTTTTACGGGTTGAATGGCTAAACCGGACAAAAACCAACCAATCCAGGCGACACTAGCAATCATCAGGCAAATTCCGAGGATTAAATCCAATAATAGCTGTCTAATCGGTTTTGTCACCTCAAACCAAGGATGACTTACCCGCAGATATCCCAAAACATAATGACCGATTTCCACCCTTTCGGTTACTTGTCGCAGCAGACGATTATCGGATAAGCGAATAGTTTCCCCTTGACGGTGGGGATGGAGGGGAATATCTAAGGATTCGGCCAGAGTTGACCAAAGTAGATTACCTTGGGGATCAAACCATTCCAAATCTATATGATCGTCCTCGACGGATTTACCCTGACTGGGAAAACTTGCCAGGGGATCGACGCGATAACGTCCTTGATCCGGGGGAATCGATTCGATCACGAGGGAACGATTTACCACCTCAATGATGTGTTTGAGGGTATCATCAATGCGATCCACTAGGGTATGGCGCACATAAAAATACATTCCCGTAGCGAGAAAAAGCAGTAGTATGGCAGTGACGGCAGTGTACCATAAGGCTAAACGGCGGCGAGTGGCTTGGAACACCGATAATCTATGGATTGGCTAGAGATTTTTAGAGCAATGTATCCTATTTTACAGCTTATTTGAGCGATTTAATAATCGAGAATAAATTATTTTTAGCTATAGGGAAAAACTGACAGTTGCCAAGAATAGCTAGACTTGAAGGATCATAGTCCTTAAAAATTGCCGCTAACAAAGGTATTTTTAGATACATTCTTCTCAATAATTGTTTGAGTAGAACTACAAAAGCAGTCAAAGTGAATTATATTTAACCCTATGGTGACAGGGCTGACAGGAACGGCTAAAAATATTTTTGAGCTTATGTGAATTAATCACAACTATAAATGATGAATTTAAATTACTGGTTAATGAAATCGGAACCCGATGTCTATAGTATCGGGGATTTAAAAAAAGATGGTCAAACTATTTGGGAGGGAGTGCGAAATTATCAGGCGCGCAATTTTCTCCGTCAGATGAAACGGGGAGATTTGGCCTTTTTTTATCATTCTAATACCACCCCGCCGGGGATTGTCGGCTTGATGCGAGTAGTGCAAACTGATATGATCGATCCCACACAATTCGATACCGATAGTCCCTACTATGATTCTAAATCCTCCCCAGATGCCCCGCGCTGGTGGACGGTTAAAGTTGAGTTTGAGCGCCTTTTTCCCCAACTGCTGCCCCTGGGAATTTTAAAACAAAATTTTACCGCCGATGAATTATTATTAGTAAGGACAGGAAATCGTCTGTCAGTGATGCCCGTTAATCAAGCAATTGCGGTAAAAATTCTCGCTTTAGTCGCTCATCAAGGAGTATAAACTGTGAACCAGAAAGATGCTATTAATTTACTTTCCCTGATCGGGGGATTATTGGCCACTATTGTCATTTTAGCGGCCTTTAATGCCTATGTGATTATCACCCCCGGACAAGCGGGAGTTTTAAGTGTGTTAGGAAAGGCTAAGGACGGGGTTTTATTGGAGGGATTTCACTTTAAACCTCCCTTTGTTTCTAGTGTCGATATCTACGATGTTACGGTGCAAAAATTTGAAGTTCCCGCCCAAAGTTCCACTAAAGATTTACAAAATTTATCCGCTAGTTTTGCGATTAATTTTCGTCTTGATCCGACTCAAGTAGTGGCAATTAGAAGAACCCAAGGTACCCTACAAAATATTGTCGCTAAAATTATCGCCCCTCAAACCCAAGAATCCTTTAAAATTGCCGCCGCTAAAAGAACAGTAGAGGAGGCAATTACTCGACGCAGTGAGTTAAAAGAAGACTTTGATAATGCCCTATCGACTCGGTTAGAAAAGTATGGTATTCTAGTCTTAGATACCAGTGTGGTAGATTTGAATTTTTCTCCGGAATTTGCTCGGGCTGTCGAAGATAAACAAATCGCGGAACAACGCGCCCAAAGAGCCGTTTATATCACCCAAGAAGCAGAACAACAGGCCCAGGCAGAAATCAATCGCGCTAAAGGGAAAGCTGAGGCACAAAGACTATTAGCAGAAACTTTAAAAGAACAGGGGGGAGGATTAGTTTTACAGAAAGAAGCGATCGAAGCTTGGCGCGAAGGTGGGGCGCAAATGCCCCGGGTTTTAGTCATGGATGGATCGGGAAAAAATAGCGTACCATTTTTATTTAATTATAGTGATTCTTTTCCAGAAAATACCCCCTAAATTCGGGTCTATTTAGCCCAATTATTTTCTCAAGATAAAGTCTTTCCCATCAAGAGGAAGTGTAACCTAAATTTGGTAAGCTGTTGACTATCTAAATTACTCGTTAAGACTATAGGGGAGAAGGGAGCAGGGAGAAGGAGTTTCAGCCTAAGTCCACCCCACTTCTCCCCATTCCAATCCCATGCCACCATCCCCAACCCAATCAAACCTCTAACTACAAGAAATATGACCTTGGGGTGCTTTTCGTTCAAAAATAACTTGATCGTAGATCGCCGACGAGTGTAAAGTGCGTTAGAAGGCTACCAATTCTGTTAAAAAACCCAAATCAACAATCCGCACCCCACGCAGCAACTTTATTCTTAAATTGGTGTTTCTGTCTTGGCTTATTTTGTTAGCAAGAACAGCCGAGAAACCTATTTGACGCTATCATGGAAACAGCGCTGTACTGCTTGCTAAATCAATGCTTACCCTCAAAACGAGTAAACTAACCCTTGCGGATGTTCAACGTCATCTCAATTTCCAAGAAAAGCTTGAGGATGTTTCATTTACAGAGCTTTTAGCTTTGGAAACCGTCAGCGACGCAGAAAAATTAGAACTTGTTCAAATCCGCAACGATTTTCGACCCTATTTGATGGAAGATAAAGCATCAGAAGGACAAGTGAAAGTTTTAACCCTATTTCCCCTATGGCGGTTAGCTGGTTTTTATCGTTATCCGATTAAGATTAGGGTTGAAGAAGGGATTGATAATATTATCCTTGTCGATGAAGATAAAACTATTAGCGGACGCTTTGATATTGTCACGGTGAATAATTCGATATCAACTGTCAATAATATCACTTTTTGGATTTTAGTAATTGAAGCTAAAGAGAGTGGAATCGAAGTACGTCAGGGATTACCTCAATTACTGACTTATGCCTACAATAGCTTAGAAAGACAACCCTCAGTTTGGGGATTAGCGACTAATGGCTTACAATATATGTTCGTCTATCTCAGACAAGAAACTAACCCCACTTATCAGATAATGCCAGAACTTAATTTAATGTATCCTCAATCAGCAATTAATCTGCTCCAAATTCTCAAGGCAATGGGTCAGCTAATTTTAGAGACATAAATTAGGACTCAAACAAGCTATAATCTCCTATGCCTTCTCTATACTTCTGCGGATTCCTTCTTTAGCAATAAACTTATCTAATACTAAATCTGTTGAGTATATGCTACATATCAGTAGAGTAGCAATTATTGTAGGTTGGGTTGACGCAAGGAAACCCAACCAAGAGTAACCTTTGGGGTGGTTGGGTTTCGCTTTTTCAGGCGAATTAAGCCATTTTCGACCCAGTATTGTTTCGCTCAACCCAACCTACGAGGCTGTCTATATAGGCAATTAAAAGCGTCTTGAATAATTACCACTATCTAAAACTCCTGAGTCGAAAATAAACTTCATTGAGTTGTTCGATTGAACGAGAATGAATTAGTTGATGCTTGCTCAATATCTAACAAAGACTCGATTACAGAATTAACCACAGCAGCTACGCAGGAAATCGCTACACTATTACCGGTTAATTTTCGCATAGTTTGATAACTGCCGACAATTTGATAATCATCGGAAAAACCTTGTAAACGTAGCATTTCCCTTGCTGTTAAGCGTCTTTTCCCATCCACTAACAAATAATTATAGGATGCTCCCGCTCGCAAGGCACAGGAATAGGGATAAGCACTGACATTTCCTCCTTTATTTTCGTGCCAGATAGTCGGTTCACTATAAGGTTTTTTTCCCTCTCTTTTCAGGAAGCGACTTTTTTGAATTCTTGCGGAAGCATAATAAAAATCCGAGACATTTTCTTCTAATATTTCCGTTAAAGTTGTTCTAGATAAAGCTGGTTTTGGCCAGATAAAACCCCGCGCTTCTCGGAAACCAACGATAAAAATCCGTTCCCGTTTTTGCGGTAAACCAAAATTAAGCGCATTCAAAACTCGGTAATCGGTATAGTAATCTAAATCTTGCAAAGTATCGAGAATAACTTCTAAGGTTTTTCCCTGTTGATGTCCCTGCAATTGCTTGACATTTTCCAGAATAAATGCTGCGGGTTGTTTGGCTTTTAAAATGCGGGCAATCTCAAAAAATAGCGTGCCTCTGGTATCTTCAAATCCCTTTAAATCACCACAAATACTAAAAGGTTGACAGGGAAATCCTGCCATTAAAATATCGTGATTGGGAATATCTAGGGCGGCGATTTCGGTAATATCTCCCTGGGGTTTGTCGCCAAAATTAGCGTGATAAATTGCCCGAGCGTCTTTATCTATATCACAGGAAAAGACACAATCAGATTCTAAGTTTTGTTGGCGACAAACTTGTTCAATAGCGACTCGAAACCCTCCCAAACCACAAAAAAGGTCAACAAAACGAATTTTCTGCTTATCTTTAAGTAAATTCATCGATAGTTGAGATTGTAGCGATAGGGATATTCTCTTTGATTTTAACTTATTCAACTTTCACCAAAGAGCGGACGGTAAATATTTCATTGGCGCTTGAGAGTAACAAACTGAAAACAGTCGTCATCCCTGGGGACATACATAAAAAAAGGATGGTGGGTTACGCTTCTTGAACCTCAGTTTTCGGCTCTTCGGTTTGTGTTATGCAATGGACGGGGGTTATAAGGGATGGAACCCTTATAGAGAAAGGCATTTAGCGATTTTTGTCAATTGTTTTTATCTAGAGCGAACTAATCAATTAAGTCTCTTGCCAGATAAGGATTTA
>NZ_JAPZQM010000141.1:0-2770 GCF_027530565.1 Microcystis sp. LE19-10.1B
CTTGTTCCCCACTTAAGCCCAACTATCGGCACTATTCGTTCATTAAACACTAATTGTCAAGATGCCATGTAATCTTTCCTATCAAAGTAATTTCAGTTCCGGTGCTGATTCGGAGCATCTTTCAATTTGACAACGCCAAAATTTTTGAGACATTTCAATATAAATTTAAAAGGCAACCGCAACAAAAAAGGAAGAAAAACCCTAATAAATATAACCTAGAAGACGCTTTATCTGTGGTTGAAACCTGCGATAAAATATCAATCTAGGGTTTGCGGCAAAAAGTACGGGCGAAGCATTCGGATAGAAAATCTACGGTTTCACCGATAGGTTATTGCCCGAATGCTTCGCCCCTACAGGACGCGGGCCGATGAAAACCCAAGGTTTTGAAGCACGATTCTCTCAAAATCTTGCACCTGTACTGATTATTTATTCTCCCTTTTGCCTCTCCCAATATGTAGCCTATACTCAACGGATTTAGTGTTAATCTTCTCTCACCGGTGGCTTAACTAAAGGGGAAACCACCATATTTATGGATAATTATATCTATAGTTTCCATAATTGCGATCGATTCGCCCAAAATGGAGATAATTTGTTGATAATGTTCTAGGTCATCGTAGCTAAGGTGGCGACCTTTGCGGTCTTTTAGCCACTTCTGACACACTTGATAACCGCCGATATAAAAGTTCCAAATTTGGGGCGGAATCCCCGCAAAATACTGGTCAGAATTAATCGAAATTTGTTGTTTATTTTCGTCATATTTCACCTGTTCGACTAGATTAGAACCCGCCACGGGATAGCTACTAATTTCTTTTCCCGTTGCTTTCATTAGGTGTAACTGCACTAATCTGTCACCTTTTTTGACTAATTCCCAGAATAATTCTTGATTACTGGTGAGAGGAACACGAGGAAAGTCTATTTTTAAAAATTCGGCGTAACGTTGGCGATATTGGGGAGAGTGAAAGACGGCATAGATATAGTTAAAAATGTCTTCCGGTCCAAAGGTTTTCTTTTCGTCTCCTTTGCCATCACTGATAAATTCTAATTCAAGTTTTGCCGAAAGTTTGTTAATAAATTCTGGCGCTAGATTGGGACGGCGACCATTTGGCGAGTTGGTTGGTTCTGTGTCAAATAGCGTTGGGGTATTGGTTGGGTAAAGATAGAGGGGAAAAATATTAACTCCACCTCTTCTAAAAATATTAGTATCAATGGCATTCTCAAAAACAGTAATCAAGGCCCATTCAGGATCATTAACCGCAATTCCTTGGCGACCTATACCTATACCAATGTTATTCTTATTCATCGTATGCTGAATTATTTCATGCCTCAACCGATTTACTAAAGCATCATGATGATAATAAGGTCTAATATCAAGAGGTCTATATAAACATTGAGTGAAATAAGATTGCCAATTAGATTCAGATGTAAAAGATTTTCTCTTTTGATTTAAATTCCAATCTAAACTGTCTTCCAACTTATATTTATTTTTTATTTCTGAATCATTTATAAGTGTATTTCTAAAGTCATTGATTCGCTCGATTAATTTAGCTTTATCAAAATCATAGACAAAGTGATCTCTATGGGTTTTGATACCAGAACCGTTTGTCAACATGATTGTATCAAGTTCCCAATATTTTTGATATTCATCAGATGAGACTTTGCTCTGAGGATTAAATAGGTAAAAATCTGATTTGGGATTTATAATTTCCCATTCAGTTGAACTAATATCATTTTCATCTAACCAATAATACTTACCCCCAACTAACTCCTTATGCTCTTTAACCTCTCTAACACCCCACAAATCAGCATGATAAACCTGCGCTAAATCTTGCTGACTATCTTGATACTTAATAAAAAACGCAATCGCTACTCCTTGCTGAATATCAAACACATTTTGATCAGGTGAACCGTCGGGACAAACTTCTTTTTTCTTGCTATTCCCATGCAAATCTAAAACATAAATCTCATCAAAAGTCTGCATCAAATTTTGACGCATTCCCCGAAAAGTGGGATTATCCAAATAACCATGATTTGTAATTAACGCCACAACTCCATAACCAGTTTCCGCTACCCGATACTGAGCAAAGCGAATAAACTTCACATAATCATCTAATAAACCTTTAGGGTTTCTCTCTCCCAATGGTTTTCCATCTAATTGATAATAATCCTTAACCAAATTCACAATCCAAGGGTCAGTATTCATCGACTGATAGGAATAGGGTGGATTGCCTAAAATCACCATAACTGGCATTTCTTGCTTAACATCTTTTGCCGCGGCTGCTTCATCGCGAATGCGATTTAAAAACCCATCAGCAGGGGGAATTTGAAAAGCTTCCTGTAGGGTGTTAGTGAGATAGATTCCTAAGCGTTCATCGGCACTAAAATCATAGCCTAATTCCTGAAGTTGTAAACCTAATTTCATGTGTGCTACGGTGTAGGGAGCCATCAGTAATTCAAACCCAAAGAGACGGGGTAATAAATGTTTACTGACATAACTAGACCACATCCCTTTCTGTTGACGAAAACTATCATAGATATGGTCAATAACAGAGTGTAAAAAAGTGCCAGTTCCCACAGCAGGATCGAGAATTAAAACTTGGTGTATTTCCTGAGTTTCTTGGCTATTATTAGGATTTTTAATCTCTTCGGGTCTAATTCCCCGCCGCTCGCGGCGTACAATAGAAAAATGAGTGAATACATCCATAAGAGCCATAATGTAAGTGTTTTGCTATATCATTTAGTGTTCCCAGCCAAATATCGTAAAGCCGTTTTC
>NZ_JAPZQM010000751.1:0-10066 GCF_027530565.1 Microcystis sp. LE19-10.1B
GAAGCTCATGGCATCGGCAAAAAAGAATTTAAGCTCAAGTTACCGTTTCTAGATTGACCATGAAAATAGAGTCATCTCCAACAAATAAGTTCGCAGTTTGTCTCAATAATGAAGGCTACGAAGCTTCACTAGAGGTGGGCAAAATATACCGCGTTATCCCTGATGAGACAGCAGAAATAAACAGTCTAATTCGGGTTATTGATGAAAGTGGTGAAGATTACGCTTTTTCTGTGAATCGGTTTCATGCTATTGAGTTACCAAAGCCAATAGAAGAGGCTTTATTATCAGTTGCCAACTAAAACCCTCTCAATCCACTGAAAAAGAAACCACAAAAGTAGGCTAAATTGCCTCTAAAAATACCATCGATGTCCCTTCATTCAATCTTGAGAGGGTTTATTTTTGGCATCTATTAATACTTCTAAAAATTGTCAAACTTATTAATGATGTCTTGAATTTGCTGCGCTGGGATGTCTGTTTGGTCAGATTTGGTATAGATGAGGAGCATCAAAACACAACCATTGTCTTTAAGTTGATAGATAACACGATAGCCGCTACTTTTGCCCTTTTGAATATCGCTGTTTTTGAGGCGAACTTTAAAGACAGTGTAGCCTATTCCTGGTATTTGATCGCCGATGAATTTGCCTATCTGAAGGTCATCAATTAGAGGTTGTAGGTCAGTACGAATGCTCCGATAGCGTTTGGCGAGGGTGCGAAGTCGATCCTTGAATTCATCAGAGAAAAGGAGCTTAATAGAGGGAATTTCTTCAGTCATCTATGCCATCCCAGAGTTCAGAGATGGGATGTACTTTGCCTTCTTTAGCTTGCTGAAGAGAAATACAAAGACTGGTGAGGATGAGTTCTTTTGGTTCGTCGTCAGGGTCAGTGGGTGGAGTGAGGATATTACGCGATACTAGCAATTGGTAGAAATCATCGAGTGCCATTCCCGTTAGTTCGGCTGCTTGTTCAAATTTAAGGCGTTGCTGCTGATAAAGCATGACAGCGATTTCCGTGAGCATTTGAGCTTCAGTCATTTGTACTGTTTGCAGAAGTTTAGAGGGAAGGATGAGGTTCATAGAGGTTTCATTAAGTGGCAGTAACTTCATTGTATCGCCATGAAAAGGAAACCACAAAAGTAGGCTAAATTGTTTCTAAAAATACCATAAATACCCCTTCAATCAATCTTGAGGGGGTTTATTTTTTTGCCTGTGTTTCCACATATTCTCGCAGGACGCGATTAATACTGGTCTGATACCCCTCCTCTTGTGTGGCCTGGGTTTTGAACCAGTCTATCAGGTCAGCATCAAGGCTTAGAGTTATCTGCTGTTTGAGCGGACGATAGAATACACCACGCCGCGCCCTGCTCCAATCTCCCGTAGCCTCTGGGATCAGATCTGTGCGGATAGGCTCTTGTGATGCGGCTAGAGCGTCAATTTCAGCCTGTATCTCTGGCGGTACTGGATTACAATCTCCCTTCTTCATAAGCCCTCCTTTCATGGGCTGTTGCCCTGCGTGCGCTAATAATTCGTCCCGTTTCCTCTCCGGTCACTGAATCAGACTCCGGCCAAGTATGCACCACAAATACAGTCAGTTTACCGATCAGTCCGATAGTCTGCCAGCGTTCTTCCTCTGGGTATGGATCAAGACGGCTGACAGCGAGAGAATCGGCAAAAACATATTGAGCGGCTTCAAAGCTCAAGCCGTGATCGCGCTTGTTTGTCCGATTTTTGTTGTCGTCCCATGTCCACTTCAATTTTACTCTCCAAATGTAGCTATAGCGTTTCCTGTTCGCAAGAGGTACACTATCGATGTTGAAAAGCTTAATTAGCAAAGGTTTAAGTGTGCCACACAGGTGTGAGAACCGCTATATATTATAGTTACTACATTAATTTTTATCAACATTGTATTTGCGCTAACGCAATCGCAATAAAATTTACCCCTGTCGGGATCATAACATTATCCAGATATAATGCCAGTATAACTACCGATTTAGCAGCAATAGCAAGCTAAACAAATTACTCATCATCAAAAGATAACAGTTCGAGCGGTATGTGTTAATTATCATCCCTTTCGGCTTCGGCGCAGCTTCAACCCTCAAGCGCCAACTAAAACACTCTAAATCAACAAAAAAAGAAACCACAAAAGTTGGCTAAATTGCCTCTAAAATACCATAAATGCCCCTTCATTCAATCTTGAGTAGGTTTATTTTTTTGCCTTCCTCCCTCAAAAAATTCTCAGGGACACTAGAAAATAACTAAAAACTCTGCTGGAGTAATAATTGGAATCCCTTGATAAGTATTGAGAATTAAAAGCTCCTTATCGCCTGTTATGATGTATTGTGCCATTCCAGATACAGCTAATTCTAAGAATTTATTATCATCTAAATCGGAACAAACTCTCGTTTCATGCCATATATCAACAAATAAGCTCCTATTTTTAAGAGACGACAAGAAATCTAACCTATCATCTTTTTCTAAATATTTGTCAAATTTATTTTTACTTATTCTCGTTGCCAATTCTTGATAAGTTGCCTCGCTCTGGAGAATAGTAAATTGACTGACTGCTATATTGATTACTTTTTTGGGTGTTCCTAGGGGATTTAGTAAAGCACTAATAAAAACATTTGTATCTATAACAACTCGATTAGGATTCATCTACTAATAGTTCTGTTAGTTTATCTTCTGTCAAACCTTTAGCTTGAGCTTTTTTGCCGACTTTATCCATAATTGAGATAAGACTTTCTGAATTTTCCTCAATCGTCAGATTAACTTCTTGTTCAGGAGAAAGACCTAACTGAGCGATTAGTGTAGGAATCTCCGATACCTTAATATTTTTGAGAACTTGTTTCATGGCTTAACTAGGTAACTAGGTGTATCTTCAACTTTTATTGTACTCTATTTAATCACATTTAACAGTGTTCCTCAAATCGTCCTCGACCTCTTCGCCACAACTTCAACCCTCAAACATAAACTAAAACCCTCTAAATCCATCAAAAAAGAAACCACAAAAATAGGCTAAATTGCCTCTAAAAATACCATAAATGCCCCTTCATTCAGTTAGTCTAGAGTGCGGAACGGCAGCCAGTGGAGAAATGAAGTCAAATCCCGTCATACTTTATCTTTATTTCTGACTGGCTGCCTAGACAAATCAGAAAGTAAAAGTCGTGCGGATAGTACCGATAACTAAGGTGGAATTGTTGTTATTAGAGTTAGGAGAAGTAATCACGATTACCCCCGGAGTAAGGGCGATATTATCGGTGAGTTTCCACTCATAAAATCCTTCGATATGAAAGGAAGTATCGGGATCATTAGTGGCACTGCCATCATTTAATCTAATACTAGAACTAGATACCCAGGGCTGCATACCAACAATAATACCCGCCGTATTTCCTTCCTTAAATAAATCAGGAAAAGCCAAAGTTACCGCCCAATTCCAGATATCTAAATCCCCGCGTTCTAGTTGTCCATCTAAGGTGCTAAGAGTGATAGCTTTTGTATAGCCACCCCAACCACCGAGGACAAAACCATCGACAATTCGCCAAGTAAATTGTAAACCCAAACTATTATTAATTGTCGGCACAGCCTCCCCGAATAGTTCTTCGGTGAAAAATCGGAAATTCGAGCGCTGGCTTCCCGTTCCCGTATCTAATTGGTTATAACCATGAAGGTAGGATAAAGCAATGCCAAAATTCTCGTTAGGAACATAACCCAGCTGCCCTAGGGCAGTATAGGAACCGTTAAATAAACCCGCACCCGGGTTAGGATCGTTAGCATCCCCGGCAAGATAACCGGCGCTGAATTGCAAAGCCCCATAATTACCCTGTAAACCGAGTCCAGTTTGTCCGGGGGCAAAATAAAGGGGATTGCGAGTACCAAAAGCGGAAAGCGCCCCACTAGCACCATCTCCATCCAAAAAGTTGAGGGTATTGGTAAAGTCATCTTTAGCACCTCCCGTCGCTTCTAACCAGAGTTGGATATTTTCCGTTAGGGGGAAACTGTAGTTTAAAACTTCTAGCAATAAATCGTTGCCGTCCGGTTGGGTAAAGGCTAAGGTGCTTTCAAAAGTTCCCGTAGTATCGGCTAAATCGGCAATATTTCCCGTTGCTAGACGGGTATAGAGTAAATCTTTGCCTGTGAAGCTAGTATTTAATTCTAAACGGGCCCGATAACCAAAAGCTGGCACTTGGGGAATCCCTTCACCACCGTTTTTTTCTCCTGTGGCTACCCCATATAATGCCATCACCACTTCCCCGGTTAATTTAGTGGTGGTGGAAAATTGATTATTTTCCAGAAAAGCGACTCGATTTTCTAAGTTATCAACCCTAGCACCCAATGCCGCTAATTCTGTCTCGAATTCCCTGACTAATCGCTTGATTTTGTCTAGATCTTCTTTTAATACCGCTACTCCTTCTTGAATCAATCTTTCTAGGGTATTTAAGCAAGCATTCAACCCGGCGGCAAATTCCCAACGAGTTAAAGCGCGTTCACCGCGAAAAGTGCGGTCAGGATAACCTACTATACAACCATACCTCTCCACGAGACTTCTTAAGGCCTCAAAAGCCCAGGCAGTGGGAGAAACATCCCGCAATTGATTGACACTTGTTACCTGTGCCATGGGGTTACTAGAGAGGTTTTCGAGACTATTAGCCAGTACCGGACCAGAAAAACCCAGTAATATGGCTGCTGTTAGGAAATTTTGCTTGATTTTCATTGCTGTCTCCCACACCTATAAGAATGATTATTGTTCTCAGTATAATCAGGTTAGCAAACTTTTTTCAGTCTGGCACTGTTGCAAATATTTTTCAAGTGTTACTCCAGATAAAATCTGAATTATCTAGCATTTCTTGGTTCAAATAAATCTTAAATGATAATAAAAACAATAGGTAAATAATTTTATTTTTCCTAAAAACAAGATAGAGACGCTGCTGACAGCATCTCTAAATGATTATTTTTGGTTCAATTGAGGATAAAAAAGAGGTAACTAGCGTAATTCAGCGTTAAACTCGTTAAAAGAGCGTCTTTTTAACTCTAGCGATTGCGATCGAGGCAAAAGCTCAAAAACCTTTCTTAAGACATCATCCACATCTTCATATTTAACATTGCCCAAACCATCATAAACCACTTTACCTTGTTGGTCTAAAACCACCGTTTGGGGAACCCCACCGCGATAATAGTAACCCGGTTCATCGGCACGATAGGAAGACTTTAAGGGGATAGAATCGACACTTACGGGGATAATACTGGCGGCGCGACCGTAAAACTCTTGAAAACGGGAGACAATCGCCGCAAATTGCTTACAATCGCTACTATCATCCAAATAATAGACAATAATAGCTGGAATTTTCCGTTGAAAAGTTTCCGCTAAATTTAAACGCGGTGGCACGAGGGAACCATTACCCGCATAGACCACAAAAATATTACCATCGAGGCGATCATCATCGATCCCCGCATAGGCGCTAGGGGTTAGCCAAGGAGAGAAACTCGTCAGAGCAACAATGAGAAAGACAAGACAGATCTGAAGACGCAGCCGATAACGAGATTTCATGATCAACAGGGTTAGAATATTAAGACAATTTTTAGTTTGACATACCCCACGCCTTAAACAGACGTGGATTCTTCTAGCATCACTGCTGTGAATTTCTGGCTCAACGAGTCCACTTGAATTAGATTCCTGGCGAAATCCCACCCAGAGGTGGTTCTCTCCCCAGACTTTCGCTCCCTTACAGAAGCCTGTTTTCGGGGGCCCCTACGATACAGTTCAAAACCTCTAAAATAATTGGTTTCTCTGGTACTTGACGCTTAGAGCTTTTACCTATAGGAGCATTCCCCTATAGAACCCCATAACTCTAGTTTTCAAGGTGCGTTCATCCTGCGATGACTGGGTTTTTTAAGCGGTTGCTTACCCGGCCCGCTATTCTTAATATCATACATCACATAAAGTCGCCCTAAAAGGGCGAGGCTTTAAACCCAATTTTTCGGTAAAAAATCTTGTGACCTTCGAGCGCGATAATTCCCAAACCACCTCGCGAGTCATTGCCGCTAACTCGCGCTTTGCCAATACCTATTATGCCATTCTAGGACTACATCCGAGTGCCTCGGTGATCGAAGTGCGACGCGCCTATCGGGAACTTAGCAAACGATACCACCCCGATACTACCGAACTCAGCCCCGAAGTGGCAACGGTTAAATTCCAGCGTCTTAACGAAGCTTATGCCACCCTGAGTAATCCTGATCGCCGTTCCCTGTATGATTTACAGATAGGTTACTCCCGCTGGAATGTCATCCAAACCATCCCCGATAGCGATGAACCTATAGCTAATCGTAGCGCCTATCTCGATCCGACCGATCGTCCCCTATCTTCGGGAGAAATTTTTGCTTTGTTTATCTTGGCACTCACCCTGCTCGGCTGCTTGTTACTAGCGGTGATTATTGCTATGCTTCGAGGAGAGAATGCCGTCACTGTAGCCCAATTATTTTTGATTTAGATGCGATGAAGATTCCCACTGCCGATACTCCCCTCTATAATCATCCCTTACCGGCGATCGAAGCATGGCTAGTTAAGTTAGGTTGTCGGAAAAATACCGAGAATGTCCACTGTTGGACTGTGGAAAAACCGACATGGAAAGCGGAAATCTGCCTCGAAATTGAAGAAATCACCGTTCGTTACTTTCGGGCAGCCAATGACGGCAGTGACATCAATCGCGCTTTTAAATACTCCCTTAGTCGCCAAGATATCGAATCGGCGGTTTTTTCTGGTCCCTAATCAATAGTCCAACTTTTGACTAAAAAGTGCCAGCGATTGGAGCGATCGGGGGGAGAATTCAGGGACTTTTTCCCTGAAAATTGGCTAATTGACCACCTGAAAATCGGTAAAACCCCACACCCTACACCCCACACCCTACCCCGTTAAGACAGCACCGGAGTTGGTAGCAGGGAGAGCTAGTCCGAGCATTTGTACTAAATTTTCCGAGGCACGCTGTCAATCCAGTACACTTGTTCAGTTTGCAATCAAAGCTCCCCCACAACTGGAACCGCTGCCAGCAGTGCAACCGTAGCAATAGGAAGCGGTTTGTACCTCTGCAATTACATCTAAACTACCCGCTTGTAATAAATCCGGCAGGGTTAATTTTTGGCCTTGACTGGTGCAAGCGGCCAAATCCTCCATCTGATTAAAATCGCAGTCATAGATATTACCCAAATAATCGATCGAAAGCTGATTACGACACATCAAATGTTCGACAGTATCGCCATTAAAATGGTCTTCGAGGAATTGAAGATAGGGTTGATGGAGTTGCCGGTGTTCCAGATGGAAGCGCATCCTTCCAACGGGTAGGTTAGTGATAGTAAACAGATTGTTAAAAGAAATATTAAAATGTTCTTGCAAGAACTTTTTGTAATCCCGTGTCAGGGATACCTGATCCGGTGTGAGAGAAAAATTATCTGACTTAGGAATCTGGGGATTATAGACTAAATCCACAATCAAATTCGGCTCTTGAGCGTAGCCGAGACGGTTTAACCATTGTAAAGCGGCAATCGATCGATCATAGACTCCTTCCCCGCGCATTTTATCCACATTATCGGCAAGATAACAGGGTAAAGAAGCCACCACCCGCAACTGATGGCCAGCGCAATATTCAGGAATATCAGTAAATCCTTTCTCGAAATAAATAGTTAAATTCGAGCGCACAATTACCTGTTTCCCAGCTTTTCTAGAGATTTCCACAATCGGCTTAAAACCGTAGAGCATTTCCGGGGCGCCGCCGGTCAGATCGACGGTTTTAATTTGGGGAAATCTTTCGATCAGTTCGATAATTTGTTCGCACAGTTCTGGAGTCATTTCTTCGTAGCGACTTGGACTAGCTTCCACATGACAATGGCTACAGGCAAGGTTACATCTTTTCCCCAAATTAATTTGCAGAACCGAGATTTTTTGCTTAGTTAAAGGAGTTTTTAGTTTCTCAACAAAAGGAGTCATAGGAGAGTAAACAGTAATCAGTAAACAGTAAACAGTAAACAGTGAACGGTAAACATTGAACAGTCAACATTGAACAGTAAACGGTAAACAGTAATTAGTAAACAGTAAACAGTGACCAATAACTAATCAATGATAACTGATAACTCACATCTGATAACTGATAACTGATAACTGGTAACTGATAACTGGTAACTGATAACTGATAACTGGTAACTGAGGGATCGAACTTGTCTCGACGCTGCTTTTTTAACAGCAACCGCCTCCGTTATAGTGCCAAGTGGACTCGGTGATGAGGATATCTTGGGGAGAGGAGCGAGCTAAGTTGCCCGCAGTTTTATCACAGACGGCCACCGGCAATCCTTTGGCTAAAATATGCCCGGCACCATCATCGAAAATTGCCTCCGTACCAGTATAAATAGCAGTTTTGCCCGTAAAAATACAGGCCCCATCTTCGGGAATAGCTAGTTTAAAAGCAACGGAATCCAAACTTTCTAATAGGAGCGGATCGGCTAAATTATAACTCTGACAGTCCAGTAAACGATAGGGACGACGGGCCCGAATTTCTACCTGACCAAAACCAGCATCGAGCAACTGTTTAATATAATCATCGTAGGTCAAGGCCCCCGATAGACACATAGCTCGTAAACGCTGATCTTCTTGCAAATGTTCGGGGATTGGACGAGTGGCGATCGGATCGCTCATCAGTAAACGCCCTCCCGGTTTTAAGACGCGAAAAGCTTCCCGTAAAGCTAACTGTAAATCGGCTGGTTTAAAGATATTAAAAAGACAATTCTGCGCCACTACATCGACGGAGGCATCCTCCACCGGCAATTCAAAGGCGGAACCATCTCTAATTTCCACAAAATCGAGACTAAACCAGGGATTTTCCAGCAGCGCTTCGCTGAGATTTCTTTGGGCTGCCCAACGCATTTCTGGCACTGGATCCACCGCAATTACTCCCCCTGGACGACGGGAAAAATAGGCGAATTGCAGTGCTTCTAAACCACCACCCACACCCACATACAAAACCCTGGGAGAATTGCCTAATTCATTGGCCTGCACCGTCGTGCCACAACCATAGTTCATCTCTTGCATAATGGCAGGGATTTTTAACCCGGGTAGTTGCAAAGGACTGCTGTGGACACAACATAGCCCCACTTCGGGAGTTTGGGCTACTTCGCTGTAAAATTTGGCAGTAGCTTCCAGATAAGTCATTTTCATCCTTTAAACTCCTTTTCTCTGATCAATTCAAGGACCGACTTCGCATCCTCGCCCAACGCTATCGTAGCATTCGTACTGACCTGTAAACGCTTAAAATGCGTCTTAGTTTATCTTGATGCTCCGAGAACTCGAATATAGTCATTTCAATTAAGATTGAGAATATCAATGCCAGAGTTCATAAGGGTTTAACCGGTCTAGAGTGTATCAGACTTATCTGAAATGACTATATAGCGTTTTTCAGTCTGCTGAGGTACAAAAGTTATGGGTTTTAGGCACTCATGCAAGAGGCAGAAGGCAAAAGGGAAGAAAAATAGGTGTACCTCACTAGCTTAGGAAATGCTATAAATCTTCTTCGGCCTGTTGATAAGAGGTTTTGGCACAAGCACCTGACAGGGGGACAAGCCAGCTGAAAAGCTTATGTAGCATGGAATACAGACACAGACTTCCAAAAAAGAGGCTCTTCGGTTTGTGTTATGCAATGGATGGGGGTTATAAGGAATGAAACCCTTATAGAGAAAGACATTACCGCGATTTTTGTCAATTGTTTGCGATCTAGAGCGAACTAATTAATTAAATCTCTTGCCAGATAAGGATTTAGTCGATTTATGCCCCCCTATCGAACCATACCAAGTCCCGAAGAGCCAAAAAAGATAAGTCATATATAGTAAATATGACCTAGAGAACAAAAATGATAAGTGAACTATACCAGAAAGTGTTAGAAAATGAACTGGGGCGAGCCAGATATCTACTGTTGTTAATGATAGTTGGAACCTGGCAAATACTAAAGCAAGCTAAGTTAGAGATATTAGCAGAAGCACTGCCAATACCGATCCTGTTTGAGAGTCGGAGAAAAAAACTAAAAAGATTTTTAAAG
>NZ_JAPZQM010000185.1:0-5493 GCF_027530565.1 Microcystis sp. LE19-10.1B
CCAAGCTTTTCTGGTCGGAACCCCCTAAGCCGAGTTTTCAAGGTGCTGCGCCGTCCACTTGGTTTTCGAGACTGGCCTTTTAATTCTAACGTAAAGCCAACCTAGAACGGCGGGGTTTCAGACCCAAAATTTCCGATGATACTACCATGATCATTATTTCTAGGGAGACAGGGAAAGTTTAATAACTTGTTCCCTGTGCCTCTACCCTAGAACCAGTTTGTTAATTGTCTTCTACTCAAAGTCTTTGCGTCCGGGGTTACGGGTAGGATCGCCAGAAAGGAAGCCAAAGATAAAAAGTAAGACAAAGAAGGAAACAACGATATAAACGGCGATTTTTAGGGTTAACATTACTAAGACGTTCTCCTTAGACTAGATTAATGCAATAACAGGGTTAGCATACCTTGACCTACTTTACCCTATTTGAGTGATCCCTGAACAGAGAAAAGCGATCGGTCTTCAGTTATCAGTTATCAGTTATCAGTTATCAGTGAGCAGTTATCAGTGAGCGGTGAGCAGATGTGAGTTTTGGCTCTTCTAGGTTCTGTGTGATAAGTTTAACTTACAGAGGATTGATCGATCTTTGTGTCCTTTGTGTCTCTGTGGTTCGTTCCACTCACTGCCCCAAGACTGTATCTTAGAATACATTTTACCCACCAAACCTGGGAGAGCCGAGTTTTTAGTTTACTGATTACTGTTTACTGGGTACTGATCACTGAAAATACGACTAAATAGCCTATTTTTAGCCAATTTATGAATAATCTCGGTAAATTGTATGTGGTGGGAACGCCGATCGGTAATTTAGACGATCTGACTTTCCGGTCCCTGGCAACTCTCAAAAAAGTCTCTCTAATTGCTGCTGAAGATACCAGACACACTGGCAAATTATTGCAGCATTTTGATATTCCAACCCCTCAAATTAGTTACCACGAACATAATCGTCTTTCCCGTCTCGATCAGTTATTAAATATTCTCAGCCAAGGTCAGGATATCGCTTTGGTTACTGATGCGGGAATGCCGGGGATTTCTGACCCGGGTTATGAGTTAATTAAAGCTTGTATAGAAGCTCAGATCGAAGTGGTTCCCATCCCCGGAGTAACGGCGGTAATTACTGCTTTAGCGGTGTCGGGATTACCCACGGAAAGATTCTGTTTTGAAGGATTTCTTCCGGGTAAGGAAAAGCTGAAACAAGAGCGCTTAGAGGGTTTAAAAACTGAAACGAGAACGATGGTTTTTTATGAAGCACCCCACAAACTTATTAAGACTTTGGAGGATTTACGCGAAACTTTCGGATCAACGAGAAAGATAGTTTTAGGTCGAGAATTAACCAAGCTTTACGAAGAAATTTGGCGAGGAACTATCGCCGAGGCGATTAATTTATATCAGGAGAATAAAACTCCTAAAGGGGAATTTACAATCGTAGTTATGGGCAACGATCAGGCCGATAATATCCAATTATCCGACGAGGAATTAAAACGGGAATTAAAACAAATTATCGAAGGAGGAGTTAATCGATCGCAAGCCAGCAGACAATTAGCACAGGTTACTAATTTATCCCGCAGTCGTTTATACAAATTAGCCCTAGAAATTTGATGATTATCAATTTTTATTCCCACCGCTAACCCTCGATTACTTAGCTGATTGAATTAACAAAATTCCCCCAGCAGTTAATCCTAAAATATTGGGCAACCAAGCGGCCATCAAGGGGGTTAAAACTCCGCCAATGCCTAAGGAACTGGTGACAAAAGATAGGAGATAATAGGAGAAAATTAGGACAATACAAATACCGAAACTGGTGGCTTTATTAGAATTTTGGGGACGTAATCCCAAGGCTGCCCCAATCATCCCAAAAACCAAACAAACAAAGGGTAAAGATATTTTCTGCTCGATTTGAACCTGTAGTTTTCTAATTTTGGTAGGATTGCCGCTTAATTGCAGTATTTTTAGGTATTCCTGCGCTTGTCTCAGGGTCATTTCTGAACCATCTCGGCCTCGAAAAGCTAAATCTAACGGGGTACGCGGTAGGGCTAATTGTTGATGTTGAAAGCGGACAATATTACGATAGGAACCATTAGGATCAATTAGATAAATTGTGCCGTTATAAAAATCCCAGATATTTTTTTCAATATTCCAAGAAGCTGATTCTGAGGTAATAATTTGATTAACTTCCGGTTGGGTGCGATCGAGAATGGTTAAACCTAGCATCTCTTGACCGTTAAATCTTTCGGCATAAAATAACCTTCTTAATACCGTTTGGGGTTCCCCTCCATCCGGTTGCCGCACTTTGCCGTATTCAGGATAAATAATATTATCTTCAATAAAAGATTTGCGATTTGGTCGCAGAGCTTTCGTCATGGTAGCATTAGCTTCATAACTGGCAGCCGGAGCCACATAATCATTAAAAACGTAGGTTAATCCCGTCACTATTAAACTTAGCACAATGGCGGGAATTATTAGGCGATAAACACTAATTCCAATACTTTTCAAAGCAATTAATTCGCTATCACTGGCTAAACGACTGTAGGCCATTAAAGCCGCTAAAAGTATCGACATGGGAAAGGCTAAAACGATAAACTCTGGCATTTTTAATAAGAGAATTTTTAAGGCCAAAGTAAAAGGTAAACCCGATTCAGTAATCCGTCGCACTAAATCAAATAAAGTACCGATCGCCACTCCCAAAGAAGTGAATAAACCCATACCAAATAAAAAGGGCAATAATAACTCGACAAAAATATAGCGGTCTAAGATGCTAAATCCGGGTATTCTACTTAAATTTCCTTGCCAATTGCCAACTTTCATGATATAATGCAGCGATTTTTATTAATAACAATTATCGGAAAAAATTATCACCCAAATAATACTGACGCACCAGAGGATTATTATAAAGTTCTTCGCCACTTCCCGCCGCTAAAATCTGCCCTTCGCGCATAATATAAGCCCGATTAGTGATAGCCAAAGTTTCTCGCACATTGTGATCAGTAATTAAAATTCCCATCTGACGATCCCTTAAACCAGCAATCATCGCTTGAATCTCGGACACGGCGATCGGATCCACCCCCGCGAAAGGTTCATCTAATAATAAAAATCTCGGTCCGTTGACTCCCACCGCTAAAGCGCGAGCTAATTCTGTCCTCCTTCTTTCTCCTCCGGAAACGTAGGCTCCTTTAGTGCGAACAATCTTATCGAGGCGAAATTCTTTTAATAAATCATAGAGACGATTTGCCCGTTGGGAAAAGGGAACCCCCGACTGTTCTAGGGCTAACTGAATATTTTCTGATACAGTTAAATAACGAAAAATACTGGCCTGCTGCGTCAGATAGCCAATACCCAGACGCGCCCTCTGATTAAGGGGTAATTTGGTAATTTCTTTTTGATCGAGCCAAACGCGCCCTTGATTCGGTTTAATTAATCCCGTGGCGATATAAAAAGTTGTGGTTTTCCCCGCACCATTTGGTCCCAATAACCCGACAATTTCCCCCGGGGCAACCGTAATACTCACCCGGTTAACCACGAGCCTTTTACCGTAGGATTTATGGATATTTTCTAATACTAAAGTCATCTTTATCCGGTGTTGGGTGTTGGGGAAGTGGGGAAGTGGGGGGGTGGGGTGTAGGGTGTAGGGTGTGGGGTGTGGGGTGTAGGGTGTGGGGTGTGGGGTGTGGGGTGTAGGGTGTAGGGTGTGGGAAGAATAACTAAAAATAATCTCCTGACCCCTGACTCCTGACTCCTGACTATCACTGCGGGTTAATAATTGGGGCAGCGGGGAGGGAAGGGGAAGGTATGGGTGCGGGTGTCGGAGAAGCAGCCGGTTGGGGGGAAGTTTCGTTATCTTGGACTAAATAAATTGACTCCACCTGCTGACTGGTTTGGGGAGTAGCGATAAATCTGCCCTCATCGACAAGATAAGTCATCGTTTCGGCGCGGATACTGTTGCCTTCCTGCAAAACGTAAACGTTACCCGTCATCACTAAACGACGTTCGCGGCTAAAATACTGAGCTTGGGCGGAAGTGGCCTGCATTTTGCGAGCGGGATAGAACACTTGTACGTTACCCCTAGCAGTAATTACCCCCGTTTTTGAGTTCGCCTCCTGAATATCCGATCGCACTGTCATGGCATTACCTGGTACAATGTTCTGCTGTGCTTTGACTAGGGGAGAATTGCCCAATCCCATGATTAAGCCAGCAGAAACGAGGGCAACTAGCCATCCTCTGATTTTTGCGTATCTTGCTCTCATAGAAATCTCACCTATAGACGTAATTGTATTGACTAACTAATCTAGCTTTTTAGAGAACGGGATGACTTTTGAGGATTTTCGGCAGAGAACAGATAGATCGATCGAGGTGGGGATGAGGATGTTCCTGATTGCTTTTCATCGCTTCTAGCACTGCCGGTAATGCTTGGGGATCGAGATTCTGTAAAAAGTTTAATAGATCCAAACTCTCCCCAACCAAGTGCGTCACGTTGATCCCCTCGTAATCGGGTTGATAGTGTTGCAAACGTCTAACCCCTTCTCCCAAAAGAATTACCGCCCCGCGCCAGTTATTATTTTCCAGATGGTAACAAGCGACAGCAATCTGCAAAATGCCTTGATAAAAGGTTTTTTCAGGCTCTGTGGACTCCATCCACAAAGCCTCTAGGGTATCATGACAAGCATAGAATTGCTGGCGATTAAATTCGTCGATTCCTTGGCCAAAAGCGGTGGCTGTCATTACCCTAAACTAATGCCCCTTCATCGATTCGCGGACTTCTTGGATATAGTCGAGGGAAATTATCTGTTCTTCCCCAGCAAACTCGTTATCGGGGGTAATAAATAGCATACAGTGACATTCTTTCCGTTCCCGCATCGGTACACAGGGACAATTCCAGAAAGTATTTTTTACCTCCGCTTCTTTGTCTTCGTAGTGACGACAGGGACATAAAGGAGCGCCTAATTCGTCCTTATGACGCGCTAATCCCTCAATTACTACGGCTGTCACCGAGAGATCGCTACAGAAGTAAGTATTTGTACCTTTAGCGTACTGTTCGGCAAACTTTTTCATCGCCTCAAGACTCTTATCCGTGTTTGTGATCTGGCTCATAGTTATCTGATCCCCTTAGCTTTCTACAAAAAAACTTTTTACCTAAAATGTCAGCTTGAAGGAACCCTCGGTTTTACCTCGGAGATGAAAAGCTGACATCGCCTTGACACCTTGTACGATGAGTTGCTAGATTATAAGCATAACACATTGAGAGGTCGAGTCAATGCGAGTCATAGAGTTTAAGTTAAAAACCAATTCACACCAAGAGATAGCCATTCAAGAGGCTATAAGGGTGGGACAGTTCATCGAAAATTTGGGTCTGAAACCCCGTCGTTCTACGACGGCTTTACCGTTAAATATTAGCGCATTTACACGATATATGCTAGAATGCGAGATATGGAAAAGCTATCGCTACCGATTTTACCCAACACCAGAACAAGAGTCGCTATTGCGGCGCACTTTGGGCTGTGTAAGATT
>NZ_JAPZQM010000227.1:0-2410 GCF_027530565.1 Microcystis sp. LE19-10.1B
AACCCTTATATAGAAAGGCATTTAGCGATTTTTGTCAATTGTTTTTGCTCTAGAGCGAACTAATCAATTAAGTCTCTTGCCAGATAAGGATTTAGTCGATTTATGCCCCCCTATCGAACCATACCAAGTAACGAAGAACCATATTTTAGATATCATACCTTCAATAATAGGAGATGGCAATCTTCGTCTAGGAGGTCCTTTTGGCAGGACAGATATACCTAGAATTATTAAAAGTCACTCTGCCTATAACCCTTACTACTACAGAGTCATTTTACTTGTCCGAGATCCTAGAGATGTAATGATTTCCTATTATTACTACCTAAAAGATAGAAAACAAATAGATGATAAGTTAGAGATTTCAGAATTTATTAGACATACAAAATATGGAATTAACAGATGGACAGAACATACAAAATCATGGTATTACAACAACTATGGAGGTGGGGGTGGGCAGATCATTAAGATATTTAGATATGAGGATTTTTTAAAAGACACACACTTGCAATTATCTTCCGTGATGGATTGTTTTGGAATTAAAATCAATGAGAAATTGATAGATGAAGCTATTGCTTTAAGTTCTAAAGAAAAAATGAAAGATTCAGAGAAAAAGCATAGGTCTACCAATATTATAAATGCGAAAATACCCTTTGTGCGAAAGGGAGTTGCTAGTGGTGGACAGGAATTATCTGATCTGGATATAGAGTTTATTGCGAATTCAGCGACAGATATTGCTCGAATACTTGGTTATGACTTGTAGTATGTAAATTTTTCTGATTCTGCAGCCAGATAATTATTTGTTAGCCTGCAAGAGTTTGAAGCATAAATTTACGTTAGCGCAATCATTGATGTTTCTAGGGAATTACCATTTAAGTATGAGGAAGTAAAAGTATGGCATTGCCAAATTTTTTAATTATCGGAGCAGCCAAGGCGGGGACGACTTCCCTTTATGATTGGCTCAACCAACATCCACAAATTTATATGACACCAATTAAGGAGACTAACTTTTTTGCTTTCGAGGGCGAAAAAATTAGCTATCCTAAAGGTTCAATTAGTGAAGGTTATTTGGATGGTTTTAAGACTAGCTTTGAAAGTTATATGGAACAATTTCAGGGAGTTACGAATGAAATCGCCATAGGTGAAGCCTCACCTAGTTATCTATACCATGCTAAGGCGGCTGCAAGAATTAAGTATTATTGCCCTGATGTAAAACTAATAGCAATACTGCGAGATCCAGTGGAAAGAGCGTATTCGCAATTCTTGCATCATGCTCGAGAGGGCTTTGAAAACTGCTTAGATTTTAGTGCCGCCCTTCGGGAAGAAGATAACAGAATTCTTAACAAATGGTGGTGGGGATACTTTTATGTAGACGGAGGATTTTATTATACTCAATTACAGCGATATTTTGAAAAATTTGACTCTAGTAAAATCAAAGTTTATCTCTACGAAGATTTAAGAAGTAATCGTTATGATTTAATCAAGGATATTTTCCAATTTTTGGAAGTTGATGACAATTTTATTCCCGATACATCAACTAAATATAATGTTACTGGTATCCCTAAAAATAAGTTTTTACATGAGTTATTATCTAAGCAAAATTTTCTAAAAACTTCTGTGAAAGCAATTATGCCACAAGGTTTACGAAGAAAGCTGGCGATGAATTTAAAGAACGCTAATTTGGTTAAGCCTGAGTTTTCGCTAGAAATAAGGAAGCAATTAATCGAAATTTATAGGGAGGATATCTTGAAACTTCAGAACTTGATTCAGCGAGATATAAGCTCATGGTTACAATAGTTAAGTTGCTCTACGGACTCTAACTCCAGAGTAGCAGATAACGTGCCTAGTTGACAAGTAGATTAACTATATGGTATGTTTCATACCAGCCGTTAATGAATCTTAATATTTATTAATGTGGACTGGGATAGCTACTGATTTATTCAAGAGTTTATAATTGCCTAATAACAGGAGGCGGGTCGACAAATTGGATTGAAAACTATCAAGCAACTGTAAAAGAAAATAATTTTTTCTTTGGATTACTTAATACCAATCAACAACAATTCGACGAATTACAATCAATGGTTAAAAAATTCCTGAAAAACCTGTTCAGAAAACTAGGGGTTGAAGTCAAGAGATATAATCTTAATACTTCACAAGTGGCTCTGATGGAAAGGTTACTGGAATATCATAAGATAGAGCTAATTTTTGATATGGGTGCTAACTTTAGAATAGTGTTGCAAACTGATAAAATCTTGCTAATTTTGAAAGAAGCGGGCGGGAGCATCCCAGTTTTGCAATGAGTAAAAATACTCAGGCAATATCGCCGTTGAGATAAGCACAACGTAGCTTCAAATACTGAGGAACATTCTCTGCTTTCCATTGTGCTCCCACAATTTTCATTCTTGCACCTATTTGC
>NZ_JAPZQM010000474.1:0-10017 GCF_027530565.1 Microcystis sp. LE19-10.1B
TTCACATCATCGCCACCGAACCAAAAGTACCGATTAAAAACGCGCGGGCCAAGGGGGTGAAAAGGTGACTACCTGACTTGAAAGAGGTTGTGGGGTGTAGGGTGTGGGGTGTGGGGTGTGGGGTGTGGGGTGTAGGGTGTGGGGTGTGGGGTGTAGGGTGTAGGGTGGGGGGTGTGGGGTGTAGGGTGTGGGGTGTGGGGTGTGGGGTGTGGGGTGTGGGGTGTGGGGTGTGGGGAGAATAAATAAAAATAATCTCCTGAATACTGTCTCCTGACTCCTTTTCTAAATATTTTTCAACATCAGCAAAGAGCGAGTTTGAAAGCCGAGATTTTGGTAGAGATTGAGAGCATTGTCGTTATTGATGAAGACTTGTAAACCGAGGCGGGTTTGTCCGCGACTTTTTGCCCAATCCTTAGCTCGATCGATTAGTGCGCTGGCGATACCTTGGCGACGATGCTGGGGATCGACGTAAATTAGGAAAATATGACCATAGCGATCGCCTGTCACCTGATCGACGGCGCTCCCCATCCAGAGACAAGCGATCGCCGTTTGTTGTCCTTCGACGATCCACAGGGGAGTATCGAGGCAAAAAAACTGTCTGACTGTATCAGCTAGATGGGAGAGGTTTTTTTGTTCGGGAAAAAATTCTTGATAGCTGCGGGTGAGAAAATTAATTAGTAGATAGCGATCGCTCGGTTTTCCCAGTCGCAGCTGATAATCTTCGGGAAGGTTAGCCATGCCAAGGATAAGAGAAAATTATGCCCAGGGATGGCTCGATCGGAGCGGGTGCCGCTAAATCTGCCGGTAAAAAAATCCGGATGCCAGTGGCAACCAGAGCAACTAAAAACACGAAGATAGTCAGGAGCGGGGCGATATATTGCCGGAAAAAAGCCATAATTATTTGATCTCTAAACTGCTGTTCCTTCTATTTTAAGGATTGCCAGTGGAGATATCGGCAATTTTTTTAAAAAAATTCGCCCAAAAAAAAGTGATCGGCATACCGATCACTAGAAACCGACAACTAGACTATGGCTAAACACCGATTAAATCTAACGAAGGTGCAAATAGGCCGCCTCTGCTTCCAATTGACGCACTAGAGCCTCATTTCCCTGCGCTCTAGCTACTTCCAGTCGGTGTTGTAAATTTCTGCGGAGTGTTTCCCTATGGGCCACGGTGGCCTGTGTTAGGACTTGCTGACGATTTTTGTTCATGGTGGACAGACTTTTGAGCGACTTAACTTACCTTATATCTAAATCATAACATTCTCCTTGGGAAACTGTATCTTTAGCTACTGAATTTGGCGTTAAGATTTATTAAAGCTGTTGGCAACCATAGTGACAAGTCAATGACGGAACAGGCACTGATAACCCTTACTAGCGATTTTGGACTACAGGACGGTTATGTGGGCATTATCAAGGGAGTAATCGCGGGAATTGCCCCCCATGCTCGCACGATCGATCTGAATCATCAAATTTCGCCCCAAGACCTTTACGCTGGTCGTTTTATTCTCCTGAATGCCTATCAATACTTTCCCCAAGGCACTATTCATCTGGCAGTTATAGATCCGGGGGTAGGAAGCAAAAGACGCGGGGTAGGGATTCGTTTTGCCGGTGGTTATTTAGTTGGTCCAGATAATGGTTTATTTAGTGGCATTTTAAGCCAATCTCCCGCTATATCTGCCGTTAATCTCGATAATTCTTCCTATTGGCGCACCCCTAACCCTAGCACTACTTTTCACGGTCGTGATATTTTTGCTGCTGTGGCCGCTTATTTGGCCCGGGGAGTACCCCTAGAAATGTTAGGTGAGATTATTGATCCCGATAGCTTGCAACAATTAGCGATCGCTGTTCCGCAAATCGAGGAAGATAAAATCAGGGGTCAAATTCAATATATTGACATTTTCGGCAATTTAATCAGCAATATTCCCGATTATCTCCTAGAGGGAAAAAATTGGTCGGTGCGGTTGGGTCCAAAAATTATCCCCGCAAAAAACACCTACAGTGATGTTCCTTGGGGGGAAATAGTCGCTTTTATCGGTAGTCACGG
This sequence comes from Microcystis sp. LE19-10.1B, assembly GCF_027530565.1. Lineage (NCBI taxonomy): Bacteria > Bacillati > Cyanobacteriota > Cyanophyceae > Chroococcales > Microcystaceae > Microcystis > Microcystis sp. LE19-10.1B. The sequence goes on from NZ_JAPZQM010000474.1 coordinate 2,047, forward strand.
GGGGTTAGAAATTGCCGTCAATAGTGGTAGCGCCCAAAAGCAATTACACCTAAATATTGGCGATGCGATCGAGGTTAAGCTAAACGGCGCTTAACCTGCATGATCCAATAGCTATAACCCTTTTGGAGTCTATATCGGTGATCCGAAGTAAAAGCCGTTTAGCTTACAATAGATAGGGTTTGCTGAAAAAGTCTGTTGGTGGAGTTAGCAGTCAGTATTCTCCGAGTCAGGAGATAGGAGTCAGTAGCCGGTCGTCGGGAGACGGGAGACGGGAGATTATTTTTATTTAGGGCTTGCTGAATAATGGTAAAACCCTTTTAAAATAAGGCTTTTGACCTGGTTAGTGCAAGAAAATAGGATTGGGACTTTCAAAAACCTTGCATTATCCTTCTTGTAGTACATCGCTTGGTACACAAAACAAGGGCAACAAAGCCTGAAACGACTGGCTACTGACTCCTGACTCCTGACTCCTACCCCCAGGAAAAACTTTTTCAGCAGACCCTATTTATTCTCCCCAATTCATAATTCATAATTCCTAATTCCCACTGATAACTGATAACTGATAACTGTTTACTGATATGGCCTTTTAATCAATTCTCATACTAATATCTAACCAAGTAGAACGGGTAATCGGGGCGCTAGTGGAAATATAATCTACTCCTGTTTCGGCAACGTTGCGAATGCGATCGAGGGTAATATTTCCCGATGCTTCTATTTTGGTTTTACTATTAAAATTGCGGATCATCTCCACAGCAGTTTGCATCATCTCTAAATCCATATTATCTAACATAATGATCTCTACCTGCTGCTGCAGGGCCTGATTCACTTCTTCTAATTGGCTGGTTTCTACCTCAATTGTGAGAGGATAGGGCATATTTTGCCGTACACGACGCACTGCTTCCTCAATGCTGCCCGCTGCTTGAATATGATTATCTTTAATCATAATTGCATCATCTAACCCCAAACGATGGTTAATAGCGCCACCGATACCAGAGGCATATTTTTCTAAAATTCGCAATCCCGGGGTAGTTTTGCGAGTATCCACCAATCTTGTCGATAAATCGGCAATTTTCTCCACATACTGACGAGTGGCACTAGCGATTCCACTCAAGCGCATGGCAAGATTTAAAGCGACTCTTTCCCCGATTAACAACGCATCGAAGGAACCTTCTATCTCGGCAATAACTTTAGACTTGGGGCAGAATTCCCCCTCGGCAACGGTGGGGGTAAAGTGAATAGTGGGGTTAAGCAGTTGAAAAACTCGTTCAGCTACGGGTAAACCAGCAATAACTCCCGCTTCCTTGGCAATCCAACTAGCTTGACCAATTTTAGCATGACCGAAGAAAATTGCTTGGGTGGTGCGATCGCCTCTACCGAGATCTTCTCGTAACCAGTTTTCTAACAAGGGATCAAGAACTAATAGGGGCGGTAACATAGAATTTATCGAAAAAATCGGGACGTATTTATTTTAAGTTTAGGAATGTTTGACCTGTTTGTAAACTTTCTTTAATTGAAACTTATCCCTTCATAGATTAACTCGATCGCACAGTGAAAATCGAGACTAGATAGAATAATTTCTTCCCCTTGACTATAAGCGCAGTAAAACCAAATTTTATCTTCACCGCGGCGATAAACCTCAACACTGATCGATTCGGCATCGACTAAAACGTATTCTTGTAAACTGGCAATCTGACGATAATATTGTAACTTTTTGGTGCGATCATAGTTTCCTGTGCTAGGGGAAAGCACTTCAATAATCACTTGTGGATGTTGAATAAAATTACGAGATTCTCTATCCCTAAAATCGCAACTAATCACCAAATCGGGATAAAAATAACGACTATTATTAGCCTGTACTTTCGCATCAGATACATTCACTCGACAGCCTCGCGGACGGAGATGAGAATATAAAGTTCTGTAAAAATTCAAGGTAATATCATTATGGGGCAGACTACCCCCAGTCATGGCGATAATTTCCCCATCAATGTATTCATGGCGACATTCCTGGGTAGCTTCCCATTCTAGATACTCTTCCGGGGTCATTCTTTCTGGGTATTGAGGTTGAGCGATCATTTTTCTTTTTCCTTGTCAACTAACTAAATTAATATCCCATTTCCTTTTTATGTTAGAACATTTTCTCGCCCGAAGATTTAAGAATAGTTATAATTAAGCGGTGACTGATTACCCTAATGATAAGATGGAGAGAGAAAGCATTATTGTCGCAGGTCGCTAAGATGACGAAAACAGTTGCCGATATCATGACTCCCAATCCCATCACCGTCACCGCTAACACTTCTCTGTCTGAAGCAGTGAAGATTTTGGCCGAAAAGCGGTTTAGTGGTTTACCCGTGGTGGATGACAATATACGACTGATTGGGGTTATCTCCGAAACTGACCTTATGTGGCAGGAAACGGGAGTAGAAGCTCCTCCTTACATTATGCTCCTCGATAGTGTCATCTATCTACAAAATCCTAGCCGTCACGAGAAATTACTCCATAAAGCTCTCGGTCAAACCGTGGGGGAAGTAATGACCGATAAACCTATTAGTATCACAGCCGATCGCCCTTTGAAAGAAGCGGCCTCGTTAATGTATGATCGTCATGTGCGTCGTTTACCGGTGATTGAGGAAGAAACCCACAAAGTAATTGGTATTATCACCCGCGGCGATATCATTCGCGATATGGCAAAATCGGAAGCATAATTGCTTTTCTAGGGCAAAAATTAACTAAAAGGTCTTGAACAAATGAATCAATCTCAGGAAACGGTTACTTATTCCCTAGAAACTATCTTGACGCGGATGGAGGGTAAAATCGATTCGTTACAAAAAGATGTGACGGATTTAAAGGTAGGACAAGCGGTGTTAACGGGAAAAGTTGAGGGAATAGAAAATCGACTAAACTCATTAGAAGGAAACCAAAAATATCAGGTTTGGGCATTAATTGTCCTCTTAGCTGGGGCAATTGTGAAAACTTTTTTTTTCCCTCGATCCCCCCTTAATCCCCCCTTAATAAGGGGGGCATCTGATAATTTTTAACGCCTACCTACTTAAATTCTTATTTCCCTGGCAATTTCTCTAAAAACTATCAGAATGAAGCGCCGTCAATTTTTCATTAATTCCGCTCTAACTGCTGTTAGTTTTTCCCTAATTCCTAGAAAAGTTGTTAGTAATAATTTTCCTCTAATTAAACCGCCACATCTACAACCGGGGGACGGAGTGGGTATTATTAGTCCGGCGGGGGCAACTTTTAAAGAAGATGATTTGAATATAGTTATTGAAGCAGTTAAAGCTTTAAAATTAGTCCCAAAAGTTGGTCAACACGCTTTAGATCGTTATGGTTATCTAGCCGGTAAAGATAGCGAGCGAGCCGCGGATATAAATCAATTTTTTGCCGATGATAATATTGCCTTAATTTTACCAATTCGCGGCGGTTGGGGAAGCGCTCGTTTATTACCTTATCTCGATTACGATTTAATTGGCCGTCATCCGAAAATTATCTGTGGTTTTAGTGATATAACTTCTTTATTATTAGCTATTTATGCCAAAACTGGTTTAGTTACTTTCCATGCTCCCAATGGCTTTTCTAGTTGGCGCACCGCTCAAACTGAAAGCTTTCGACAGGTTTTATTTTCTGGGGAAAAGTTGACTTTTAGAAATATTCCCGATCCCGATGATGCCAATCGTTTAATGCGGGTAAAAAATCGGATTCAAACTATTACTAAAGGTCAAGCAAAAGGTAAATTAATCGGTGGTAATTTAACCACTTTAGCCTCGATCGCAGGTTCTCCCTATCTACCAGATTTTACCAGTGCTATCCTATTTTTAGAAGATATTGGTGAAGATATTTATGAAATAGATCGCCTGTTAAATCAATTAAAATTAGCGGGAATTCTCGATAATTTAGCTGGGTTTATCTTCGGTCAATGTAGCAATTGTAGCGCCGATAGTGACTATGGTTCCCTGACTTTAGAAGAAGTGATCCGAGAATACATCCAACCCTTAAAAATTCCCGCTTGTTTAGGTTTGATGATCGGACATTTGGAGATTATCGAGACTCTAGCTATTGGTATTGCAGTAGAATTTGATGCTAATCGGGGAACAATTACTATGTTAGAATCGGCGGTTAGTAGGTAGATGTTAAAGCATCAAAAACTCTTCCAGCGTTGCCACTCAAAGACTTTTTCAGCAGCTCCTATATTAATTTTTGGGGTACTGATAAGTAGTTGGACAAAAGTAAAGTTAACTGTGGGGTAAGGAGTCAGTCCCGATGAAAAAATTTTCACCCCCACAGATGAAAGAGGTTTCTTTCCCTACACCCCACACCCCAGACCCTACACCCTCTTTCAAGTCAGAGGAATGTAGCGAAATATACGGAGCGCTCGAACCAATTTGTAATATATGTGGGCTATGAAATAGGATGATGCGAGCGTTGTCCATACTTGCATCGGGAGGGAACCGTGACGACTTTTCAGGCTTCGCTCAATTTACTGCCTTCTAGTTCTCCCGCTGCCAATTTTCGGACTGGAGAATGGACTTTTCCCACACTCTACTCCACTCTTGCTCCTGCTGCCCTAGCAGATTTAGTTTTTTCTCGTTACGAGATTGATGTACCGAAAAATTGTCAATTTTGGCATCGGGGTTTAAGTGATGTGTATCTCCTCGAAACCCTGACAACTCCCTACATCTTGCGCGTGTCTCACTGCCATTGGCGCAGCAAAATGGAAATAGACTTCGAGTTAGAATTATTAGATTATCTCGATCGCTCTCAGGTTCCCGTCGCTGCGCCAATTCGCACCAAAAACGGTGATTTATCCGTAGAAATTAAGGCTCCGGAAGGGAAACGTTACGCCGTCCTTTTTCCCTATGCTCCTGGAGGAATTGCTATTGGGGACATAGATATAGAACAAGCCTATCATTTAGGGGCGATCGTGGCTAATTTACATCGGGTGACAGCAGATTTTCAAACCCTAGCCTATCGTCATCCCCTCAACCTCAAATATCTTCTCGACGATTCCCTGCAAATTATCGCACCTTTTCTGCACCAACGACCGAGCGACCTAGACTGTGTTTTAGAAACCATTGGGGAAATAGAGGAAGAAACCGCTAAATTACCGACAGAATCTCCCTATTGGAGCATTTGTTGGGGCGATCCTCATAGTGGTAATGTGCATATCACCCCTGATAATCAGATGACCCTATTTGATTTCGATCAGTGCGGTTATGGTTGGCGAGTTTTTGATATCGCTAAATTTCTGCAAGTTTCCCTACAATCCGGCTTAAATCGCCAGGTTCGCCATGGTTTCATCCAAGGCTACGATGAAACAGTGCCTTTAACCGATGGTGAATTATCTTGTCTTCAGTATCTCACCCAAGCGGCCTATATTTGGTCTTGGTCAATTAGCTTAAATAACCTGCGTTTAACCGATTATAGTCGTCTGTGCGCCAATTATTTTAGCAGCCGTTTGGCCATTCTCAAACGTTTAAGAACCCAAGAATGGGAATTATTCTAAGCAGCCTTGATCCTGCTGGTGAGCAAATTTCCTGGGGGTAGGTTGTGGGGTGTGGGGTTTTACCCATTTTCAGGGAAAAATTACCTGAATTTTCCCCCTGATCACTCCAATGACCGGCACTTTTTGATAGCCAAAAAGCCTAAAAGTCTTATCCAAAAAGCCGGCCCCAACTAACCAAGATCAACTTTCTTGCTGGTCAATGGCCAAACGAGGGATCGATCCCTGTATGCTGGTAAGTATAGATAATCACTAGGTAAAGACTTTCTTCTCCATCTGCCAAAAGTGAAGCAAGCTTTACCGCTTTTGAATACTCTCTCACAGCCTTACAGACAGATGGTATTATGTCCAGAAGAAAGAAGAAGTTTCCCTGTGGTCACAAGGGTTATGGCCAAGTCTGCCATCATTGCGCTCAACTAGATGCCGCTTGGGAAGAAAGAAAACGTCAAAAAAATGCCTGGGAAGCCACTTTTTCCCAAGATCCGATCGATCTGCGGGAATTACCGAAAAATGTGGTACTTAAAGCTAGGGAAATCCTGCAAGGATTGCAAGATCACCGCAATTATCGAGATTTCCACGGTAAACGATTGCGACACGATCGCTTTATTATCAGTATCCCCGTTACCCGCAATTATCGCCTCATCTGTCGCGACCACGGCAATCTCCTCGTCCCAGAAGCGGTTATCTCTCACGAAGATTATAATGTTTGTAAACCGGGTAGGTGAAGCTAATCTTTAGTTCGCTTGGGAAGATTTATCGCTGTTTATATCTTTCCAATCCGGCAGCCAATTTTCAGCGAGAATCTCCTCCAGACTAGCTAATACTTCCACGGGGAAAATACTGGCATCTAATCTGGTTTCGTCAATCATCAGATTGCGAGCATCGAGATAACATTTTGCTAAAATTTCCCTTAAATAGGACTTTAAGCTGGGACTATCTTCTAAAAGATCGGCAATTTGTAGGCGAAAATTTCTGATTTCTTTTTTCCATGCTGCTGGATTGTAATCTCGTGGCGATTGCCAGTAAGTTAACTTCAGTAAATGTTCTAAAAGTCGAGTTAATAAACTTTCTAATGCTCGTCGTTCACTTTTAGCCAAATCTGCTAACTCCTCTAATAAATTCGGCCAATCTACTGCTTGAAAATCCCCTTGACGCAATTGGTTGATAGTGGACTCTAACCAAAGTTGATAATCGCTATCGTAGAGATTTGGGATGGTAATATTCATCATTTTTTACTCCTTAATTGCACTTTTCAGAATCATTGCCGATAGCTTCCCAATCCGGCAGCCAATTTTCAGCGAGAATCTCCTCTAGACTAGCTAACACTTCCACGGGGAAAATACTGGCATCTAATTCGGTTATATCAATAATTATCTCCCGGGCATCGCTGTAACATTCCTCAAGTATCTCGGATAAATAGGGTTTGAGACTGGGACTATCTCTCAGTATTTTCTTGATTTGTTTCCGAAAGGTTCTAATTTCCCCTTTCCATGCTGCTTGATTATAATCTCGTTGGGATTGCCAGTAAGTTAACTTCAGTAAATGTTCTAAAAGTCGAGTTAATAAACTTTCTAATGCTCGTCGATTATTTTTACCCAAATCTGCTAACTCCTCTAATAAATTCTGCCAATCTACTGCTTGAAAATCCCCTTGACGCAATTGGTTGATAGTGGACTCTAACCAAAGTTGATAATCGCTATCGTAGAGATTTGGGATGGTAATATTCATCATTTTTTACTCCTTAATTGCACTTTTCAGAATTACTGCTGATAGCTTCCCAATCCGGCAGCCAATTTTCAGCGAGAATCTCCTCTAGATTAGCTAACACTTCCAGAGGGAAAATACTGGCATCTAATTCGGTTTCGTCAATAAGCAGATTGCGAGCATCGAGATAACATTCCGGCAAAATTTCCCTTAAATAGGACTTTAAACTGGGACTATCTTTGAGAATTTTTTTGATCTGAATACGAAAATTGCGAATTTCTTTTTTCCATCCAGCTTGATTATAATCCCGTTGGGATTGCCAGTAAGTTAACTTCAGTAAATGTTCTAAAAGTCGAGTTAATAAACTTTCTAATGCTCGTCGTTCACTTTTTCCCAAATCTGCCAACTCCTCTAATAAATTCGGCCAATCTACTGCTTGAAAATCCCCTTGACGCAATTGGTTGATAGTGGACTCTAACCAAAGTTGATAATCGCTATCGTAGAGATTTGAAATGGTAATATTCATCATTTTAAGTAGCTGGTTATAATTAAATTAAAAATGGATTTTAGCTTCGATCCCCCCTGCCCCCCTTGATAAGGGGGGTGCCGATCCCCCCTTAATCCCCCCTTAATAAGCTATCCCTTATAGGGATCTTTCTTAACAATTTTTGCAGTAAGCACTCCAACCCTTATCCTGACTTGATTTCAGTTTTTTCTTTGTCAGTAAGGGTGTCAACAAGGAATATTACAAATTGTTAACC